>JAKPKU010000032.1 GCA_029553545.1 Candidatus Cloacimonadota bacterium | reverse complement strand
CTTTTCAAATATTGAAATTGCTTTTCTTCAAGGTCTTTTATTGTGGTTTCTACTTCGTTGATTAAATCATCTATGTTGGTATCTGTTTTCTTTATTATGTTGTCAATCTGCATTTCTTCCGGTGTGAGTTTGATTTTCTTGATAGATACTTTATTTATGGTATTTTCAAAAGGCTTATCAATTATAATAGTTTTTTCGGGTTCACCTATGGTCTTTGTCAATGTCTTAATCTCTTTAGCCTTTGGTACATTCATCCTTGCTTCTGCCTTGATATACTCAGGAGTTTTTCTATTGACTTCATCAAGATAGCCGATATAGTTATAATATTCTTCTACATCAGCATTAGTTTTGTTGGGCTTTGCTTCAATATCCTGCATTTTTGCTATAGTCTGCACAACCTGCTCAGGCATATTCTTACCGTATTTCTTCACAAGTGCTTTTATTAATCTTCCTGCACCTTCTAAAGCTGTATCGGCTATTATTCCGTACACAGCACCCATAGCAATATTCTTCCCTGCTGTTTTAAGGTCATTCTTGCCTTTTACAACTTCTCCTATTGCATCAATCCCCATACCGGTTATGGCTTCTCCTGCTATTCTTTTGACAATAGGATTAGCAATACCTTTTGTTAATGGGGTTGATAAAGCACTGTTAGCACCACCCAATAAAGCAAATTTTGCGCCATATCCTGCTATATTCCCGATTGTTGAAGCTACTGGATGTTTAGCTGATAAATCTGCAACTGCATCTGTATTTCTTTCTAATGCTCCAAATAAAAGTTGATTACCAAAAGGTACTAATAAGGGTGCAAAAGGATTGTCAGGTCTTTTTAACCCTTGCGGTGCAATTTTGCCTTGTTGTGCTACCGCCTTACCCCTTGCTTTAGGGTTGGTGTTCTGCGGTAATGGTGTCTTATAAGGCTTTGGAATTATTGCGCTTTTAGGCATAGACTCTTCAAGCCTTGATTCGTTCAATAGTCTGCGTTTATCGTCTGTCTTTTTTGTTATAGGTGCTGGGTCATTCAAGTTAGTAAAAGCGAATCTGTCGTATGGTGCTGTTTTATTTGTCAATGCTTCTTTGGTTTCATATACAGGCATCGTAACTTCATTTCCGCTTTTTTCACTTGTTATTGTTTTATAATCGACTATTTTATCGTAATTGGTTTTGGTTTCTTTACCTGCCATTTGTGGGGCAAATCTTGTATCCCTATTGGAATACTTATTAAATTCACTCCGTTTAAATTCGTCTAACCTATTGGGGTCAACAAAACCTTGTCCATATCCATAATCCCAAAATGCTGCCTTTTGTTCGGAGGTCATGCCATTATAATGATTTATAGATTTTCTGCCATGATTCCATGCCTTCTTTGCTTGTGCTAGTGTTGGCATATTACCCCTCCTTTACCAAGCTAGTGCGTACTCATTACTTCCATCGCCACCGCCTGTAGTTTGATTTTTATACAATCTTGTTATATCATCTTGTGTTAATCCATATGCCCCAAGTATCTGCACCATCTCAGGAGTAAGATACCCAAGCTGTGCAAACATCTTTATGGCGTTATCTACTTGCTGTTTTGCTGCTGCTGCTTCTTGTTGCGCCTTATAAGCATCGGTCATTGTACCTACTTCTAAGCCTAATGCTGCGGCTATGTCCTCAGATACATACCCTTGTTTTTGGTAT
>JAKPKU010000022.1 GCA_029553545.1 Candidatus Cloacimonadota bacterium | reverse complement strand
TGATATCTATTGTTGTCCAGCCAGCAGGTGAAAATACTTGATCATTGTCATACAAAAGGGTTGCGCCATCTGTTAATGTTGCCCAGTTGGCTGCAGTAAGGGTTTCAATTGTCACCATCTTTGCGTAAATCTTGATAGGTAACGAAGCAGCACCTGCTGTGCTAACATCCCAAGATAAGTGGGTTATCTCGCCTGTGGTGCCTATTTCTTCAGCAGTGTACAATGCAGCACTTCTACCAAAGCCATACAATGCATTAAATGGTGGGTAACCACTTGATGTGCCTGTGCCAATAGTTACATCATCAGCGAAGAGGTTGAGCGATAATACCATTAGTAATATCGCTATTAGCCATAACTTTTTCATAGTTCCTCCGTATTTTTATTTTTTCACATCTATATAAAACATTGAGAAAACCCCAATGTCAAATTTTCTGAGATCAAATATATCAAATCAAGAATATCTTGTCAAGAATAATCATTAGATTTGGTAAAATATAATGGATATTGGTACATTTTGTACCATGTGTAAACAAAATAGACAATGCAACTATATGATATATATGCTATTACGAATTAGTGATAAAGTGTAAATCTTGTTTACATAGTGGTTTTTTTTGTACAAAGCTCGTAAAAGTGAAAGTATTTTGGAAGGAAAATGAGGTAAAAGTGGTTTTTTTCAACACACTTTCTAAAGCACTTGCAATACTGTTCCATGATACATTCAAACAACTGGCACATTTCTTTTTTTTAACAACACACCTTTTTGGTCCTCGCTGCGCTGCGGGTTAGGTACTTTTCTCCGAAAAGGTTAGGTACTCTGACTGCGTCAGAGGTTAGGAACTTCGACTTCGTCGAAGGTTAGGTAAAAAATCAATTGATTTTTGTTTGTTATAAGGATGTATCCTTATATCTTTCTTTCACCAGAAAGAAATACCAACAAATTACAAATCGAGCAATCATCATTACTAAAAGTTTACACATTTTTTCTATACCTTAAATTCTCATAAATAATCTCCACTACATCCCCTTTTGATTCCTATTAGAATCTCTTTCATTCTCCAAGATAGCAAGGGAAATCCAAAGGGAGTCACATAGGCATATATCTGATAAATAGTGACATACAAAACTGAGTAAGTAATTGCTGAAAAAAGAGAAAAACAGACCTGAGACTATGCTTTTTTTATGATTTTTTGAAACATCTTTTATATAAAAATGAGGCAATTTCCAAGCTGTAATTTTACATTTTGTTTTTATTTTCTGTACAAAACCTTAAATAATCTCAAGATAAATATTTATTGACAAATAAAAGAAGTTATTTATACTGATTTTAGTATATCTAACACGTTAAACATCAACAGGCTAAAAAGACAGAGGATCGATGGGAAAGTATAAAACGATTGATATTTGCGCTGGCATAGGTGGCATAAGAAGAGGTTTTGAGCTGACAGGCAGCTTTGTTAATATATTATCGGCAGATAATGATAAGTACGCAAATTTAAGCTACCAACACTTGTATCACGAAGATTCTCACTTAGATATCACTCATGACGCTTTTAAGAAAAAGGTTGAGGGTATTTGCTTCGACGTATTATTAGCAGGCTTTCCATGTCAAACTTTTAGTGCTGTAGGCAAAAGAGAGGGTTTTAAAGATCAGACAAGAGGCACTATTTTCTTTCACTTAGCAGAGATTATTGAAAAAAAGCGACCTAAGGCTTTTCTTTTAGAAAATGTTGAGGGCTTAATTAGCCATAAAAAAGGAGAGACATTTCAAATCATCTTAGAGACTCTGATAAGCGAGTTAGGGTACAAGATAATTGGCGTTAATCAAACAATTGGAGAGCAATTGACCATATTTGACAACCAAAACTCAACAAGTAAATACTACTTTAACAAAGACGACTTGGTGTTAAATAGCAAGAACTTCGGACTTCCGCAAAATAGACCACGGGTATATTTGTTTGGCGTAAACATGAGAGATTATGAAGTTAAAAATATTGATATTGCGACATTTAGACTACCCAAAACAAATAACAAAATTATATACAAAGACTTGCATGAAATTATTGAAAATGAAGTTGATGATAAGTATTACCTATCTCAAGGTTATTGGGATAGCCTAAAAAAGCATAAAGAAAACCAAAAGGTGAGAGGAAATGGCTTTGGCTTTGCAATTGTCAATAAAACAAATAAAAAGCATCCGATCTCTAATGCAATACTGGCAACTGGAGGATCAGGCAAAGAAAGAAACCTGATATACCAATACAAAGAAGGCATTGGAAATAAACTTGTAGCAAACAAGAAAACACCATTAAATAATGAGTATATCAGAAATATGACTCCTGTAGAATGGGCAAAACTTCAAGGGTTTATGGGTTATGCTTTTGTCAATAAGCAAGGGATAGATGAGTTCTCTTTCCCAAAAGAATTAAGCGATGCTCAAAGATATAAACAGATGGGCAATTCAGTGTGCATACCAGTTATAGAAGAAATTGCAAAGTCTGCTGTAGAAATATTGAACAATATGTATGAAAGAAGGGGTGGGAAAGATGAGGTATAATAAAGGGGAATGGAGTGAAGCTTATGTATTTCTTAAGATTCTCGGTGATGGAAAAGTCACAGCTGGGAATAGCAATGAAGGTGACTTTTACCCTATTTTAACAGTTTTTAAAGAAAATGAATGCATTGTTTACAAGATAATCCATAATGATCAAAAAAGCTATGAGACAGACCATGTTTGTATAGAAAGAGTAGATAAAAAGGGCATTAAGAAGATCTCTTCAAAAGAACTGATCAGTAAATATAGCATACTATTAAATAAAATTGAAGAGGGAAAAGGGAGGTCTTTTTCAATTCCTGAAATTAACAAATTCTTAAATAAAATCGGTATAAATAGAATAAAAGAAGGAAGCCAATCAAAGTCAGATATATCTTTAGAAATTAGAGATTTAAAAGCAATAAAAGATAGGTTGCTTAGCTGGAGTATAAAATCATTTTTAGGTGGTAAACCAACTATACTAAATGCCAGCGACAGTACGACCTTTATTTATAAAATAAATAATATAAAAGAAGAGGACTTAGCGAAAATCAATAGCTTCAATAAACTAAAAAGTAGAGATTGGCTAAAAGAGAGAATAAACTATATTAAAAGCGAACACCAGATATCTTTTGTAAAAATAAATAGCTCTGTTTTTGAGAACAATCTTAAGTTCATTGATACAAGCTTAGATCGAATTATTAGTGACATGTTATTAGAGTTTTACTCAACAAAGAAACTCGTTGCAATTTCCGATTTAATCGATAAAATTAGTGAAAATAATATACTCGCTATAGAAACAAATGCAAAAGAATTATATAAGGCAAAATTGCTTAGCTTTATAAAAGCATCTGCATTTGGTATGATGCCTAATGTTGAATGGACTGGACAATATGATATCGATGGTGGCTTGATATTAGCTTTGTCTGATGGGCTTTTGAAAATGTATCATCTACTTTATGAGAAAGAAGAAATTGATAATATCTTTTATGAAAATACAAAGTTTGAAACCCCAAGCTCCACCAGATACAAGATGGGTGAAATATATAAAGAAAATGGTGACTTCTTCTTTAACCTTAATCTTCAAATACGCTTTAAATGAAAAACATGTAAAGTTTGACAAACAGCTTCGCCTTTTCGAACGAGCAAAGCTCGCCCCCTACATTAGCGTACAAACTGAATGATAGAGGATTGCACGAAAACAGCACAGCGAGGACTAAAAACTCACTCGCAGCGTTTTTTTCTCCTTAAAACTGTATATTTCACAATGATCTTCATAGAGGGTACATATTACTGCGCCATCGATGCCCGTTTGATAAATATGGGTATTTTGCTGTTTTAGACGGGTCAATGTTTGCTTGTTTGGGAAGTTAAACCTATTCCTCTCGCTGGCACTGATAATAGCGATTTGTGGCGAAACATTGGCAAGGAATTCCTCGCTACTGGATGTCTTGCTGCCGTGATGAGGGACTTTGAGAACTTCTGCTTGCAGTTCGTTTGGATAACGAGCGGAGAGCCATGCCTCTGTTGGGCTTTCTATATCGCCTGTAAATAAGAAATCAAAATCGCTTTC
>JAKPKU010000019.1 GCA_029553545.1 Candidatus Cloacimonadota bacterium | reverse complement strand
CGATATCTGTGCAGATGCAACACCTGCATAACAGGGTATTATTTGCGTCTCATATTTAAGAATCTTCTTCACAAGTTGATAATATTCGATTCTGAATGCCTGAGTAATTCTATTTACTCTTTTTGGTATTTTTGTATTCTTAATGCGATGTATTAAAAAGTCGATTGCTGCTTTATAGGACAATAATGATGGGCTGATATTCTTACCGATAGTATCGAGTTCAACACGCTCTTCAGCAATTTCAGTAATATATTGATCTGGATTTAAATTCATTAATGTCTTTGATATCTTTGTAAAGTTATCAACATTAAATCGCGAGATCACCGAGTGAATTCCAATAGAAACATTTTTTAAGTTCTTTTTTCTTAACAGATTATAAGTTTGTATAACCTTATTGTAATTACCTTCAACATTACGAATTTTATCATGTTCTTCACCAACACCATCGATAGACAGATTAATAATAATCTGAGATCTTGGGCACGCTTTTGAAATTTGTTCAACAGCATCAACAACTTTATTCACCAAAATACCATTAGTAGGTATATTAATCATAGCGGGCTTACAAATTTTATAAGCTAAAGATATGATATCAACAATATCTTCTTTTATAAATGGTTCTCCACCACTAAAAGTAATCCAATAAGGGCTCCTGCCTATGCTTTTAAATAACAATTCAAATTCTTGTAAGCTCATATGCTCACTAGTTTTTTTATAAACATTACATGTGCTACACCTTGAATTACACTTATAAGTCAGACTAATAGTATAGCTTACAGGCAAAAGTTTTGGGAACCCTGTTTTATAAAACAACTTATAAGCGAAGATTCTTGGAAGAAGTTCTATCATAATTATTTCTTTTTGCCTTTATAATTCAATGCTTTTGCGCTATCAATAGTATCCCATTTAAAAGGATTTCTCTTTTTTACTTTGTAGTCATATAGTCCAAGTAGTCGGCAATAGACCTCGAGAAGGGCAACTCCAAATACATAGCCAATATTTTTGGGATCCCTTATGCATGCTTTAATGAAAAGCGTAAGCATCAATGAAGAATCTTGAGAAGCGACCTTATGCTCTTGATTGTCTTTCAACCATAAATGTCCAGCTGCAATTCTTCGTCTTTGCTTGATAAAATCGTTATAAGTTTCTGGTCCTTTATTGTGTACAATTGCTGTTGAGACATAAACCAAACGGTAACTATGTTCAAGCATAATCGCTTCGATACTTGCTTCATCAACTGCTGAATCAGCAGGTATTTCAGTAAAGATTTTACGAAATGCGACCATTTCGCCAAGTTTTGGGCTATTCATAGCCATTTCATGATGCAAATCCCACAACAAGTTGACAGCAAAGCCTACAAATGTTTCTTTAGTATTTTCAGGGACTGGTCTACCGCCTGTCATACCGATCAATTTATTTTTAAACGGTTTAACAAGCTTTTCTACAACATCAAATTCAGGTATAGTATCAGCGCTTTCTATTACTAAAATATCTGCCTTTGCCTGTTTGATAAATAAATTGATTGCTGCAGACTTCCCACGTCTCTCATCTTCTTGGATAAGCTTTATAATACTATTATTTTGACAAAAGCCTTTCACAATCTCGTCTGTCCCATCAGTTGATGCGCTTGAGACAACGATTATTTCAGCTATTTCTATATAATCTTGCTTTTGATTAAGCAAAGCATTGAGGATATTCGCAATATTCTTTTCTTCATTATAAGCAAAAACTCCAATGCAGCACTTTATTCTTTCTACCATTACTCTTCTCTATTCCTTTATTATCAGTCCTTACTTATCTTTTCTTGATTTTGAAATACTGCATCTAATACTGCATTTATAAAAGGTGCAGATGTTTCAGAACAAAACTTCTTACTTATTTCTACCGACTCATTGATAACTACTGGAGCAGGCGTTCCATAAAAGATAATTTCAAAAACAGCAAGCCTCATAATGCATAAGTCGACCTTTGCAATGCGTTCTGTTGACCAGCCAATGCTATACTCATTAATAATGTGATCTATCTTATTCATGGCAATAATGAGGTCTTTCAAAAGATCATGTGCAAAAGTATAAATCTGGCTTTTTTCGTCTATCCGTCTGTCTTCAGCTATCAGTAAAAGCTTTTCTTCGTATTTATTAATTAGTTCAAGCTCCTGTAAATAATCATCATTTTCTTCATATCCAAGTGCATATAAAGTTTGAACGACTAATTCTCGTGATTTTCTTCTAAAACTCATTTTTATCCTATCTTAATCTATCAAATTACACAAATTAACCATTTCGATGGCTGTTAATGCTGCATCCCAACCTTTATTACCAACTTTTGTCCCTGCACGCTCAATAGCCTGTTCAATAGTATCTGTTGTGAGAATACCAAAAACAACTGGCTTATTTGCTTTTAAGCCAACTGTTGCAATACCTTTGCTAACTTCAGCGCTTACATAATCAAAATGTGGTGTTGCTCCTCTGATCACCGTTCCAAGACAGAGTACTGCTGAAAATTCTTCTTTTTGGGCAACCTTTTGCGCTAATAGAGGGATCTCAAAGGCACCTGGCACCCAGTATATAGTGATTTCATCTTCTTTTGCACCATGTCTATACAAACAATCCAAAGCACCATCAAGTAGCTTATTATTGATAAACTCATTAAAACGACTGACAATAATTGCATACCTTGTTTTTTCTGTTATTAGCTGACCTTCAATTACTTTTGGCATTTTAACCTCTTTATATATTTTCTTTTTATTCAAAATATATAAATTTTGAAAATAAGTCAATCAATATTTTTGAAAAATGATATTTATAATAGATTATGAGGCATCTTGTCTTTCTATTTTATTTTCAAAACGCTTACGAGCTGTATGATCAAGGATCTTTTTACGCATTCTAATGCTGTCAGGTGTAATCTCAAGTAATTCATCATCTTCAATATATTCTAATGCTAATTCTAATGAAAAAAAGCGGGGTGGGCTAAGTTTTATGGCATCATCACTACCAGAAGCCCGCATATTAGTCAATTTTTTACCCCTGCACACATTAATCACTAAATCATTATCTTTGTTATGCTCACCTACTATCATACCTGAATAAACTTCGGTATTAGGGTTTATAAAAAGTGTTCCACGTGGCTGGAAATTATTTAACGAATACCCCAAAGCTACACCTGTTTCCATAGCAATTAAAGAGCCATGTTTGATGCTCAAAATCTCGCCTTTATAAACACCATATTTATAAAAACATTGATTTAGTATACCCGTTCCTCTTGTCTCTGTCAAAAATTCATTTCTAAATCCGATTAAGCCTCTTGATGGAACGATAAACTCCAAGCGAGAATAGCCGTCAATTGCTGAGCTCATATTTGTTAGCTCACCTTTTCTTTTGCCCATCAATTCTATAACGGCACCCATATATTCTTGTGCCACATCTACTGTTGCAATTTCCATAGGCTCCAATACAAAGCCATTTTCTTCTTTGAATATTACTTTTGGTTTGGACACTTGAAATTCATACCCTTCACGACGCATATTCTCAATCAGAATAGAAAGCTGTAATTCGCCTCGACCTTTTACAATAAACCTATCTGCAGACTCTGTTCGTTCGACGACAAGAGAAATGTTACTTTGCAATTCTTTTTGCAAGCGTTCATATATTTTATTCGATGTAAGCCACTTTCCAGAACGACCCATAAATGGTGAATCATTAACTAAAAACTCCATAGCCATCGTAGGCTCATCGATATTAATGACGGGTAATGCAATGGCATTGTCTTTATCTGCAACAGTCTCCCCCACGTCTATTGACTCAAGCCCTGCAATAGTGACAATATCGCCAGCAGATGCTGATTTTACTTCTTTTTTCTGTAAGCCATTATAGGTGTAAATCTTATTAACTCTATTAGTAATCACACTACCATTACGCTTTATTAGTTTGACATCTTCGCCTGAATGAATGGTACCGTTGATTATTTTACCTGTACCCATTTTGCCTAAATAATTATCATATTCAATCGCAGAAACCAGCATTTGCAATGGGCTATTAATGTCGCCAGTAGCATCTGGTGATTTCTCAAGAATTGTATCTAATAAAGGGCTGATATCTTCACTATCATGGTTCAGTTCAAGCTTAGCATAACCATTTTTGCCCGATGAATATACAACAGGAAAATATAATTGCTCATCACTTGCATTGAGCTCTATAAAAAGGTCAATTACCATGTCAAGCACTTCATTAACCCTGGCATTTGGTCGATCTATTTTATTAATCACAACTATTGGTTTTAATCCTATTTCCAATGAGTTTTTTAAAACATATTTTGTCTGAGGCATAGGCCCTTCAAAAGCATCAACTAACAGTAAAACACTATCTACCATCTTCATAATGCGTTGCACCTCACCGCCAAAGTCAGCGTGACCTGGTGTATCTACAATGTTTATCTTATAATCTTTATAATTAATGGACGCATTCTTAGAGAAGATAGTGATCCCCCTCTCTTTTTCAATGTCATTTGAGTCCATAACCCGCTCTGTGACCGCCTCATTGGTTCTAAAAGTGCCTGTATGTCTTAGCATTGCATCGACGAGAGTTGTTTTCCCATGGTCAACGTGTGCAATGATGGCAATATTCTTAATCTTCTGCATATTATTCCTTCTTCAAGTAAAATTATTTGATTGTTTATCAATATTTAAGCAATACTCGCATGAACCATAAAAGGCGTGCAACTATCGTTTATTCAGACTCCTCTTTTCTCAGGAGACCATATGTATTTATGTAATTGCAGCTGAAATCTGATATTAAGTCTATCAAGTAATATCCACTCAGCTATTTGGTGCGGCTCGATTTTTGTGAGAACAGTAGAGAAAAGAATAGACGAGCCTGTTAGCTGATTCTTTTCTAAAAAGTCTTTTGCCCAAATATAATCTCTTTCAGAGCTGATAACGAACTTCAAGTTATCTCGATCGGGTAAAAAATAGTGCAAATTATCAATTAAAAAAGAATCATCCACTCCACTATCAGGGCATTTTACATCGATAATCTTATGTACATAGTCAGGTATTTCTTGCAAAGCCAAAGAGCCATTTGTTTCGAGCAGAAGAGTATATTTTTCCAAATGTAAAAGCCTCATCAATTGCACTAATTCCTTTTGTAATAGTGGCTCTCCTCCAGTAAATTCAACAAGCCTCACGGGCTCATACTCTTTAATTTTATCATAAATTTCTTGCACATTCAGCTCTAAATTTACTTCGCTATGATACTGTGTGTCGCAATA
>JAKPKU010000017.1 GCA_029553545.1 Candidatus Cloacimonadota bacterium | reverse complement strand
CGATATCTGTGCAGATGCAACACCTGCATAACAGGGTATTATTTGCGTCTCATATTTAAGAATCTTCTTCACAAGTTGATAATATTCGATTCTGAATGCCTGAGTAATTCTATTTACTCTTTTTGGTATTTTTGTATTCTTGATGCGATGTATTAAAAAGTCGATTGCTGCTTTATAGGACAATAATGATGGGCTGATATTCTTACCGATGGTATCGAGTTCTACGCGCTCTTCTGCAATTTCAGTAATGTATTGATCTGGATTTAAATTCATTAATGTCTTTGAAATCTTTGTAAAGTTATCAACATTAAATCGAGAGATCACCGAATGAATGCCAATAGAAACATTCTTTAAGTTCTTTTTCCTTAACAGATTATAAGTTTGAATAACCTTATTATAATTACCTTCAACATTACGAATTCTATCATGTTCTTCACCAACACCATCGATAGATAAATTAATAATAATCTGAGATCTTGGGCATGCTTTTGAGATTTGCTCAACAGCATCAACAATTCTATTCACCAAAATACCATTGGTAGGAATATTAATCATGGCAGGCTTACAGATTTTATAAGCTAAAGATATGATATCCACAATATCTTCTTTTATAAATGGCTCTCCACCACTAAAAGTAATCCAATAAGGGCTCTTGCCTATGCTTTTAAATAACAATTCAAACTCTTTTAAGCTCATATGCTCACTATTTTTTTTATAAACATTACATGTGCTACATCTGGAATTACACTTATAGGTCAAGCTGATAGTATAGCTTACAGGCAAGAGTTGTGGAAACCCTGTTTTATAAAACAATTTATAAGCAAAGATTCTTGGTAAAAGTTCTATCATAATTATTTCTTTTTGCCTTTATATTTCAGTGCTTTTGCACTATCAATCGTATCCCATTTAAATGGATTTCTCTTTTTTATTTTGTAGTCATATAGCCCAAGCAGGCGACAATAAACCTCAAGAAGAGCGACACCAAATACATTGCCAATATCTCGTGGGTTCCTCACACATGCTTTAATAAAAAGCGCAAGCATCATTGAAGAATCTTGTGAAGCGACCTTATGCTCTTGATTTTCTTTCAACCATAAATGTCCAGCTGCAATTCTTCGTCTTTGCTTGATAAAATCGTTATAAGTTTCTGGTCCTTTATTGTGTACAATTGCTGTTGAGACA
>JAKPKU010000008.1 GCA_029553545.1 Candidatus Cloacimonadota bacterium | reverse complement strand
AGGGCTAAGTTGTTTTCGGCATTCGTTAAACTAACACCGCGTGCTTTGGCTGCCTCATTTATAGCGGCAATTTCAGATTTAGCGGCATTGATTGTATTTTGGGCTCTTTCCCTATCAGATTCGCTCATAGAGGCATTAGCCTTTATTTCGGCTCTAGTTGCTGAAATAATAAAATTAGCTCTCTGTAACGCTGATTCTGCTACGGCATTATCCGCTTTGATAGAATCAACCGCTTCCTGAGCTTTGCTTACTAATTCTTCAGCACGAGCTACCATTAAATCTTTCATTGCTTGAGTATTGATCTTTATTTGATCATTCTCAATAATAAGAGCCTGTCTATATGTATCAGGGAATAAGCTTTTTAATTGCTCTACCTGTTCCATAGTAGCAATGCCGGATTCTTCAAGCGATTCAGCCAATGCCATAACTTTGGAAGCAGTATCCGCTATTGCGCTGGTAGCTTCATTAGCTCCATCTGTTAGTGCTTGTAATTGTTCGGGGGTCTTTACATTAAATTCCAGTAAACCTAGTTCAGAAGTTATATTCGATGTTTCTTCTTCTATCGCATTTAAAATATTTAGCTGGCCTTCATAAGCTATAATTATTTCTTGAGCTTTATTTACTTGTTCTTGTAAAGCATCATATTCTTCTCGTAATATTACAGCCCTTTTGGAGGCTTCAAGCGTTCCATCGCGCTCGTATTCGTTTATTTTTTCAGCCAGCCAAGCTAATCTTTCTTCAGCATCTAGTTGTTCCGATTCAATAGTAGTTAAATTAACTGGCAAAGGTAATCCGCCCAAAAAGGTTTGGGTTTTTACTTCAACAGATTCAGGCTTACTTAATAATTCTTTAGCTTTTTCATATCTTTCTGCATTTGCAGTAATGAAATCTTCGGCTTCAGTTGCTATTGCAGCCTTCATTTGTTCAATATTTCTAGCAATAGCTTCAGAATTTTTATCTATGGCATCAGTATATAAGTTCATTGGAGATATTATATCTCGATACTTAGTATTCAATATTGTTTGAATATCTAATAATCTAGTTTTATCTTCGTAAGATAATGTTTCTTTGCTAGAAATAAACTTATACTCATCCGCTAAACTTTGGAGTTCGTTCTGGTTATCTTTCAGAACATTTAGCGATTTATCGAAGTTTTCATACAAAACATTGATTGCGTTCTTGGCATTATTTACTACAGTTGATAAATAAACAAAAGCACCAGCTAAAGCTAGAATTCCTGCTACATATAAATTAGTTGTAGAAAGTGTTGCGAATAACCCCTTTAATGTAGCACCTACACCCACAATAGATGTTTTAATTTTAGAAAGAGTTGCTAGTATTGAAGGTAATTTTATTCCAATAAATATTGCCGCTATTGCCTTAATTATTGGAACTAAACCACCCATTGC
>JAKPKU010000246.1 GCA_029553545.1 Candidatus Cloacimonadota bacterium | reverse complement strand
GGCATTTCCTGGCAAAAGTGAGACTGTCAGCATGAAAGGCGTAGTCTTGGGAAGCATTATTGAAGAGCCTCATGGAAGAGAAGGGTTTGGTTATGATCCGATTTTTGTTCCAGAAGGTTATGATCAAACATTTGCAGAGCTGCCTGATACAGTCAAAAATAAGATAAGCCATAGAGCTAAAGCATTTGATGCTATTTTGCCTTTATTAAAAGAGAGTTTAAAAACAAAATGATTTGAGCAATGAGAATGATCATTGCCAATTAAGAAAAACTAAGAGATATGATAATCTGCTGAGAGTATCTGTAGAAAAGATTACATATATAACTTTAGTATATGTGCGTAACAAAGGAATTGCAGGGAGATTTCTCAGCATATTGTCAGAATAAGGCTTTAATTGGCTGAAACATAAACATTATTTGCCAAACTCGTAACAACTATTATATTATCTTAAAGCGAAGAGGAGGAAAGTAATGAAAAAACCAATTCAATCAATACTTTTGTACAAATTTGTCCTGGCAATTGTTTTGCTGCTCTTTAGTATGAGCTATATCAATGCACAAACGCCAACAGAGCTGGACAATGAAGGGTATCCTGTATTTTTAAATCATAAGGAAATATTCCGTTTATACTCAGGGTATAAGCATATCAGCGTAGAAGAGAGAATTGCTATCATAGAAGCAAGGCTTGAGGCGATTAAGTATAATGAGACAATATCACCCGACAGCTTGGTGATAGTCAAACAGGGAGACGAAATCATCATCGCCTATGCTGGTTCACCAATCATATATATCACAGACGATGATAGCGATGTACTGGGAAAAGATAGGATGGAAATAGCTGAGGATTACGCAGAGAAAATTAAAGAGGAGCTACTACCATTGCTACATTCATTATCATTGAAAAGCCAGATCTTCTCTATTTCTATTATTGTAGCATTAATCCTGCTTATCTTGAGCGTCACGTACTATGTGGTCAAGCTTGTTAAAAGAGTTTGGCATAAATTTGAGTCATTTCTATTTAATATAATAAAAAAACACCCGCAAGGTGTTCAGATTAGAAGT
>JAKPKU010000243.1 GCA_029553545.1 Candidatus Cloacimonadota bacterium | reverse complement strand
CTTTTATCAATATATTGCCAATATAGTTGTCCCAACTCCCAGTCTTCAATCATCAATTTGCATTCGACTTCATTCTCATCAAGAAAGCGATATGAAAACTTGTAGGGTATCTTCTTTACTATTCTAAAAGTTTCTCGTCTTTCTCTTTCTTCTTCTGAATCAAATAATGATCCTTGTTGGATAGCACTATAGCTCTTTCCTTCTTTTTCAAGATCCCAAGTTCTTTCAGAAGGTTCAATGACAAAATCAATTATTCTTTTAGGCTTGAAAAGAGCAAGAGAAAGAGTATTTTCTTTTTGTGCTAATTCAATAAGCTCATGAATATTGGAAAAAATTCTTATTGATCGAAAAAGTATTCGTTTCCTTTCTTTCCAACCATTACTTGTATCTATTTTGTTAAGCAAAGTAATAGTATCAACATTGACTACACGATAACTTTCTGGTCGATAGTCGTCTTCTTTCTTTTGAACATCGACCTCAATCCATTGATATTTAGTAAACTGCTTTTCTGCATGAAGCAATCTGAATGGTAAAGGATATAATCTTATCCATTTCCCATCTTCTGTGAGGCCAGCTGTACAAACTAATTCACCATATTTTTTTGATAAAACGGGATAAGTCTTAACTAAGATTAGGACCCTCACACGCTCGATTTTCATAGGTTCGTTGTCAATATTCCTGAGTCTTCACAAATTCGATTACTTATCCTTGAACGATGACAATAGTTAACATCTCGTTCAAAACACGTAAGCGCAACTCTATTTCCCGTATTATATAGCTTAGTTATATTTAAAAGCGCTTCATTATTATTTTTTAATACATGTTTCTCGTATCCATCAAATAACTCACAATAGTCAGCATAACTATTAAGATTCTTTCTCTCACTCGATTCAATGCCCAAGTCTGGCACATGCAGGTAATTAATTCCAATGTTCTTAGTTGCATTATTCAGGGTTGATTTTGAGAAACCATATTTCATACTTATGGGATTCTTCCGCACATCAACCAAAACTGAAACATTGTTTTTAACAAGAATATTAAGGTATTGATCAATTGTTCTTCCCTCATATCCTATGGAAAAGAGAGCTTGGCTTGATTCAAAAGAGGGCAGATTAATACCATTATCCATTACTTCAGGAAGTATTTTACTTTTGCATGCAAAGTATGGATATTTAGTATACACATCCCGTATTAAGGATTGGCCTTTTAACCCTGCATATTTTCGATAAACTCCTTCGAGTGCTTTTTTATCTACATCTTGTAAAAGAGACATGTAATCAATTGACGAATCAAGCCTAATTGTATCATCACTCTTGATAAATCCCAAATCTGATAAGCGTCGTATATCAGCAAATGCTTGGAAGGAGAAGGGCCCATAGTTGTATGGCAAAAATGCATAATGCTCTTTAGTCAGAGAAAATTCCTGGTTGGCTAGGAAAAGATATTTCTGAAAATCTGTCCTATGAAGTTCGCAATTAAATATCTGAAGTAACGCCAAAATATATCTTTGCCGATAAAACTGGGGCAACCCTTGCTTAGTCATTTATTTCCCTAATTATAATTAAAAAATAGTTGATCACAAAAAAAGTCTTCAGTAAAGATCATCATCATTTTCTCACAGTTGATTGTTATTCAGCCACTGTCCGGACTTATTATACCACAATGTGCAATGTAATGT
>JAKPKU010000218.1 GCA_029553545.1 Candidatus Cloacimonadota bacterium | reverse complement strand
TAGCCTTGGCTTTCATTCTTTTCTAATACACCAACGCTATTTTCTCCATTAATAGTAATATTAATAAATGTGAGAGGGCTTTCATAGTCCACACCAGACAATAGGTCAACTGGCTCTACCTTGATATAATTAACGCCATTGTAAATGTTTTCATTGCCAGAAATTGCTATCTCTGTGCCATTTTGCAGACCAAGTTTTACACTTTGAATATCAGGGCTTATATTATCAAAAATAAAGCTTGTATTAAACTCAGTGTAATACTCTTGCGTGTTTTGCAATTTGATTTGTAGAGAATATGTACCATTGAGACTAAGCGGCTGCTCGAGGGTTAAAGTCATTTTGTAATTATTATTACCCAAAGAAGTAATCTGTTGATTTGCCCCTTGATTATGACCAAGCACCGTATTATTAGGACGGGTAACCTTTATATAGTTGTTTGTATAGTCATACAAATCAAATGGTCTTTCATCTGAAAACTCAACTTCTATGGTATTATTGGTAATGTTATTCACAAGCGCATTATTTGCAGGATAAACATTAGTTATTTGTGGTGCTGCAGGATTAATCAATCTGAAGTTGATTTCGCCATTTGCAATATTACCAGCATTATCAGTCGCCTTGTATTTGATATAATATGCACCATCATTGCTGCCATTGTTTAGTAGAGGGCTGCTTAAGGTGTATAAAATGGTATTGCCTTGATTAGTTTGCGTGCCAGGTACTATTTGATTATTAGCATTATAAACAAACAAATAACTATGTGAAGATTGAAAATTAACCTGCGAGGTAAAATCGCTCAAGTCTATACTCACATAATTGATATTTTGATTAATGGTCATATTATCAACAAGGTTTGCATTCCATCCAGTGCCGCCTATCTTTCTATTAGAGATAATTGGCGCTTGCGTATCATAAGTAAAGCTCATATTATGTACTGTACTCTGACTAAGAGTGTCTATGATTGTGGTCTGTACAGTATAAACGCCATCATCACTACCATCTGTCGCCAGCGGGCTTGTCAGCTGCAAGTTTATTTGATGATAGTTGCTACCTAAATTGGTAAAAGTAAGCTTCGCACCATTGCTATGCTGATAAGCTTGAGTCGGTCCCTGTAAGATGATGCTTGTATTCAATCTATCAAGTCCGAAACCATTATTATCGAGAACTTTCTTCGAGATACGATTATTTAAGAGCACATTTATATTCGAATTAGCAAGAGGTGTATGCTCAACAATTTGCGGTAATGAAGGGCTAAGCAATCTAAATGTGATCTCTTTTTCAAAAGTATTAGTTGCCAAGTCTGTCGCCTTGACTGCTATTTTGTACAAGCCTGCTGTATTTTCATTTAGTATAATTGGATTATTTAAAGCCCATGTAATTCTGCCTGTATTTGCATCTGCACGACGAATACCAGCAATTACTTGATTATTCTGATCATACAGTTGCACCTTTGACATATTAGAAGCAAAGTCCACACCGCTCAGGCTGTCATTAAGATAGACTGTTATTGAATCGATATTTGTCGAGTGATAGTACTGATTATTGACTTTCAAAGGTGTATTTTGATTGATTAAAAAAGAGCTAATTGTTGGGTTTAATGTGTCATATTTAAAGCTAATATTACCTGTAATAACTTGCCCTACCTGGTTTTCGGCAGTATAAATCAATTGATAAATGGCATCATCTGCACCATTAGTGCTCAGTGGATTGGTGAGCTGTAGCGTCAATTGATAATTGTTTTCAGCATCTGTCACATAGTTCAATGTCGCACCATTATTATGCGAAAGGACCTCATTAGACGCCATATTCTTTAAGATGATATTTGTTTCAGTTGGTGCTAAGATCAGAGGGTTTTCACTATGAATGATAGCTTTTATTTGATTATTCTGTAATATTTTAATGTTTGCATCAAGTGCAGGGTATGTGCTGGTTAAGGTTGGTGGATTTGTTGCAGATGGGCGGAAGTAATTATAGCTAATAGGTTCTTCTAAAGTAATGGCATTATTCAAATTATCTATAGCGCTAATTACCATGCTAATAGCTAACTGTGAGACATTCTCATTAATATCTGCGCTTGTTAACTGGCATCTATAAATATTACTATCAGCGTCTTTTACTCCTGTTTTCCAGATCAGGTTTTGGCTACCATTAAAAGAAAACCCAAAGCGCACATTATTCACACCTGTGCCATTATCTGTCACTTGTGCAGAAAATGAAATGGGAATACTTGTAAATACTGTATTAGCTGCAGGCAAAATAGAGTTTATAATTGGCGCTTGCGAGTCCAGATAATAGCTTACTTGATTTGAAGGTGAGCCAGTATTATTTACAGAGTCTCTTAATTTGACTGTAATTTGATTGTTCCCTTCTTCGAGGTTTACATTGAATTGGAAATAGCCAGGATATGCTGGTGTTGTGCCGACAACACCCTTATCAACGCCATTTTGCAATAATATAATACTGCTATTAATTTCACTTGAAATACCTGATACGATGATACTTGCCGTATTCAAAGAGCTTGGCGAGCCCTGCGTCAGAGTAGGCGAATCAGGTGCTTTATTGTCCACCAAAATATCGAGGTTCACACTTGTTACATCGTCATTTATATATCTATCAACAGCGGTCACTTCAATGCGGTAGAGGTCTTCACTATTTTGTGATACAACTTGTCCAAGGTTATTTTTACCATCCCACAATACATAATTGCCAATACCTTGTAGATTAAGTTGATTTTCAATAATATTCTTTACCAGCTGATTATTTGCATCCCATACTTTTACTGTGATATATGCATCTTCAGAGGCATTGTACTGTATGATAGTTTGATCAAAAATACCATCAACCTCTTGCGGTGAAATCTTGTTGGGATTTACTTCGCCACTAATGATAATCGGGTTATTATTGACTATAAATTCACCAGAAAAATGCGATCCTGTCTCTGATTCGTTTGAAACTGTGATTCTATAAATGTATTTTCCATCTTCAAGCTCTTCTCCAGGTATTTGTCCTTCTTGAACGCCTAAGTTAATTGCATAGCCACGTCCAATTGTTGTGTTAATCGATGTTCTATCGAGCGGGTTGTCATTAAATGAACCATAGTATGAATGATACAAATCGTTCAAAGAGATCTCAGCACCATTGATATCATACACATTAAAAGACATATTGCCAGGCATTGCATAAACTGCTAAATAGTCCGTGCCATAAGAGATGAGCGTATTATTTTCTACACTGATTCCACTGCTAATTGCGCCATAAGAACGCAGGTAGTTTTCTCCCAATTTATACAGTCCATTTGCCATAGTAATATTTGCTTCAAACCCATTTACAATAATATTATAGTCAATATTTGAGGGTACGCTAATCTGACTCGCTAATTGAGAGGGCCTACTTAAGAATAAATAAGCACCTTCAGAATAGGGGATAGGGTTGGGCGATACAATGGTAGTCAAGTCTGAATCATTAACAAACTTTGCAGTTGAATCCTGAAAGTTTATTTTAATTGTTCCCAGATAATGTACATCAGAGTTCTTGATCAGGGTTCTGACTGTCTGTACGTCTTGATAGCCGTCTCCATTAGGAGAGAATGGGTTTGGAGATGCAGATATCATCTCGATTTCTGGATAAGTTGTTTTTACTATTATTCCACGATCTATCTTGTATATTTTTTGT
>JAKPKU010000212.1 GCA_029553545.1 Candidatus Cloacimonadota bacterium | reverse complement strand
ATGATGTACATTTATTTTTAGGATTGATGATGGAGCCCAAAAATGATGCTACTGAGATAATGAGAAAATTTAACGTCGACCCCACAGATGCCAGACTTCATTTCTACGATATAATACAATCACAAAAAAGTGAAGGTCAACTGTTTAATTTTGATGGCATTGTAGGTGATATCAATTACCTTAATGAAGTACCATTCGAATCTAAAGCAGAGCAAATTTTAAAAATTTCATATTTAGAGGCTAGAGCACTTGGTGCTGAAAGAGCAGACACAGAGCATCTATTATTATCATTCCTAAAATATAAAGACAACATTGTAGGAGATTACTTGAAACAACAAGGTATGAACTATACTGATGTGAAACAATACATCACTTCAAATTTAAAAAATAAAAGTGATGAGAGTACTAATTTTTCATTTAGATTAGAGGATGATGATGAAGACGAAGATAATGAAGACGAATTATATGGTGGTACCTCAAGACGTTTCGCTCAAACAGGAAAAGAACAAAGATCTAAAACACCAGTATTAGATAGCTTTGGTAGAGATCTGACACAAATGGCTATAGATAACAAACTAGATCCTATCATTGGTAGAGAAAAAGAAATGGAAAGAGTAGTACAAATCCTTAGCCGTAGAAAAAAGAATAACCCTGTATTAATAGGCGAACCTGGTGTAGGGAAAAGTGCTATAGTAGAAGGATTGGCTATTCGTATAGCTCAGAAAAAAATTCCACGTACTCTCTATAATAAACGTGTGGTAGCTCTCGATTTGGCTGCTTTAGTGGCAGGCACTAAATATAGAGGACAATTTGAAGAAAGAGTCAAAGCACTGCTTAATGAATTAGAAAAAAATCCAGATGTAATATTATTTATAGATGAATTGCATACCATAGTAGGAGCTGGAAGTGCATCAGGATCAATGGATGCCTCAAATATGTTTAAACCAGCTCTAGCTAGAGGCGATATACAATGTATCGGTGCTACGACTTTAGACGAATACAGACAATATATAGAAAAAGACGGTGCTCTAGAACGTAGATTTCAAAAAATATTAGTAGATCCTACTAACCCAGAAGAAACAGTAGAGATATTACATAAAATCAAAGAGAGATACGAAGATCATCATTTAGTAAAATATGATGATAAAGCTATAGAAGCATGTGTGTACTTGACTGATAGATATATGACAGATAGAGCTTTACCAGATAAAGCTATTGACGTCATGGATGAGGCTGGTGCTAGAGTACATATTAAAAATATTAAAGTCCCTGATAGTATTTTAAAAATTGAAAAAAGTATAGAAGAAGCTCAACAAAATAAACTAAAAGCTATTTCACAACAAAAATATGAAATAGCAGCTAAATTTAGGGATCAAGAAAAAGAATTACAAAAATTATTAGAAGAAGAGAGACTAAAATGGGAGCAAGA
>JAKPKU010000201.1 GCA_029553545.1 Candidatus Cloacimonadota bacterium | reverse complement strand
ACAAAAAGATCTTGACAAATAGACTAAAGAAAATTTAAATTGTAATCAAAGTCAATATAGAAGTGAAATATAAGAAAAAAAATCTTGTATTACTTTGAAAACAAAGGGTTGGAACTTTACACCAACATTTGGGACTTAACTAGGGAGGGATGATGGCAAATTACTTTTTAGAGACTCAGAGCCACGAATGGATATTGAGTAATAAAAGTGGAGCGTATGCATTAGGGACAGGCAACCTCGTGCCACAGCGCAAGTATAGTTCTCTTTTGACAAAAAGCGATGCTCAGTTTAAACGTTTCAATCTTGTAGCCAGTTTGGAAGAGATGGTTGAATGGCGTAGTAATACTTTCTTTTTGGATAGCAATCATTATAGTAATTGTATTTATCCTGAGGGTTTTTTACATTTAGTAAAAAGCTGGCTACGTCCATATCCTGTATTTTTATTTTCATCTGTGCCCCATAATGATGATGTTTTAATAAAGAAAAGCATCATGATGGATGATGAGAGCAATAGTGTTTTGATCAAGTATCAGAATTTGAGTATGGGAAAATTGAAGTTTAAAGTAAGACCAAAATATGCCCTGCGTAATCATCATTTCCTTAATCATGCTGGTGCTTGGGATAATCATGATTTGGCTTTTGAGATAAATCAAAGTAATGGCTATGAAGTCGCAAAGGTGATCAGATTATCCAGTGAATTAGAGTGCTATGCTTGGCTAAAAACAGGCGATATTCATCAGGAGTTTTTAGTATATAGAAATCAGTATTACCCACGAGAAGCGACACGCGGCTATCCTGCGACAGAAGATTTGGTAACAGCTTTTTATTATAATTTTACTCTGCAACCTAATGAGAGCACGTATTTGATTTTTTCAGATAGTCCAATCGTGCAACCAGAGCAGTTAATCGCACAAATTGAAAAGAGATATGAATGTTATCCTACCCCAAAAGATATTCCTCAAGAAAGAAAGCTTGAAACAAAGATTATGCTCGATGAAGAACAGGAATATAGCATTATGAACAGCCTTGATTTTGATGATAATATCATGTTTGAGGGTGAAGATTATAAAAAGATATTGGAGCTCTCGCTAAAAGATTTCATGGCAAATAATGATATAATTGCAGGGTTCCCATGGTTTGGAGCTTGGGGTAGAGACACCATGATCGTATTGGAAAGCATAATCAAGATGCCTAAAGGTGCTGAATATGCATGGGAAGTCCTTAAAAAATACAGTGACCAAAGACAAAATGGGCTTTTGCCAAATATGCTGAATGAAAGTGGTCAAACAGGTAATTATGACTCGATTGATGCCTCCTTATGGTTTATTATCAGACTCTATGAAACACTCGAAACCTTAAATAAAAAGGGGGCTACCCGACAGAAAATTGCAAATTGGAAGAAGGCAATTGTTATCACAGAAGAGACTTTGGAAAAGATACTCTTTAGCGAGCATGAAAACTTTTATATTCGTGCAGATGGCTTGATACACCTTAATCATAATTTTGCTTCTGCCACTTGGATGGATGCAAAAGTAGATGGAAAACCTGTGACCCCGCGCGATGGCTCACCAGTTGAGATTAATGCTTTACTTTATAATGCCTTAGTATATTATGTGATGATGATTGAAAAGTACAATGAAATTGCACCTGATAGCAAATTTATATTCCTCAATGACACTTTTATAGAAAAGAGAGAATTGATCAAAGCGTCCTTTGCGAAGTTTTGGATAGGAGATTATCTTGCAGATCGACTTTATCATGATGAGGTCATTGCAGAATATCGACCAAATGCAATAATAGCAGCTTCATTGCCCTTTACCCCACTCTCTGTGGATAAATTGCAATCTATCTATGAATCTGCACATATCGAGCTCTTTACTCCCTATGGACTAAGAAGCTTGTCGCCACGACATTATCAGTTCCAAAAGAAATATATTGGAAGTGTGAAACACAGAGACAGTGCATATCACCAAGGTACGGTTTGGGCATGGTTGTTCTTGCCATTTGTCAAGACATGGCTACGCGCTTTCCCTGAGAAGAGTATTGCAGAAAAGATTGAGCATATCAGCTTTTTGACAAATAGCTTTAGAAATGGCTATCAGAAGGGGTATATTGCCTCAATTGCTGAAATTTGGGATGGCGATATGCCACACTTCCCAAAAGGTGCACCTGCTCAGGCATGGAGCGTTGGTGCATTGTATTCAATTGAACAAATAATCACCGAATTGGAAGGAGAAAAACCATGAAAATATTAATGTTCTCTTGGGAATTTCCTCCCCTGATTGCTGGAGGCTTGGCAATGGCTTGTTATGGTATGGTAAAAGCCTTGTTAGAATTGGGTGTTGAGATAGATCTCGTTTTACCGACCAAAGAAATGGTGTATTTTCCTCTTAAAAAAGTTGAAGATGCAGACACGCTTCCAGTTGTTTTTCTTGACCCTGTCAGACAAAAAGAATACGATGAATTCTTTACCACAAAGACTGCATCTACAACAGAATCAGTTAGCACAATACTTGAGAGACTTGAGTTTATCGGAGCAACTTTTTCACCTGAAACTTATATAAGCGGTTCTGAACTCAAGACATGGTCTCATATTTTTGAAAAGGTAAGCACTATCAAATATGAGCATACTCGCACTGAGGAGCGAGTTTGGGAAAATATAAAAGAATACTTAATCGGCGATGAAGATATTTTTAAAAAGGTGCAAGAGTTGACAATTAGAGCTGAAAAATATGCGCAAGTTCTTGATTTTGATGTAATTCATGCACATGATTGGTTGACCTACCCTGCAGGAATGCTGGTCAAAAAGCTGACACAAAAGCCGCTCGTTTCACATATTCATGCCACAGAGTTTGACCGTGCTGGCGGTGCTGGCGATGAACGAATCCACAAGCTTGAATATGAGGGCATGACCTATGCAGACCTGGTGATCTGCGTCTCCAAGTATACGGCAAATATGATAATATCCCGCTATAATATCGACCCTGGTAAAATCAGAATTGTGCACAATGCCTATGATGTTGATGACTTATCTGGCTTGCAAAAAGAACGCATCTTTAAGGGACCTACAATTATCTTTTTAGGGCGAATAACTCTGCAAAAGGGACCTGATTATTTTATAGAATTGGCAGGGCAGGTACTTAAGACACACCCTGAAGCACGCTTTATCATTGCTGGATCTGGCGATATGGGAAGAAGAATACTTTACCGCTCAGCATATTTAAAACTAAAAAACAAGCTTGTCTTCACAGGCTTTTTAAATAGAAAAGATGTGGAGAAGATACTCAATAGTGTCGATATTTATATCATGCCATCAGTGTCAGAACCCTTTGGCATAGCACCACTTGAGGCAATGGCTTATGGAGTGACGACCATCATTTCAAAACAATCTGGCGTCTCTGAAGTAGTACAAAATGCTTATAAAGTTGACTTTTGGGATATCAGTAAAATGGTGGAAATAGTCAATTACCTGATTGAAAACCCTGAAGATTGCAAAGCAATGGGCGAACGTGGCAGATTAGAAGTTCAAAATATTGGCTGGACAGAAGCCTCAGAAAAGATTCTTAAAACATATCAAGAAGCTTTTCAAATCTATGATTCACAGACGCATTAAGGAGCTAATGATGTTAAATTTAATATTTTACTTTCAAGTGCACCAACCATATAGACTCAGAAATTACAATGCCCTTGAAATAAACAAAAATCATGATTATTTTAACCATACACTGAACAAAGAAGTAATGGATAAAGTAGCAACAAAATGCTATATTCCGACAAATAACTTGATGCTGAAGCTCATAGAACAGTGCAAGGGCGAATTTAAGATTTCCTACTCAATCACAGGCACGGCTATTGAGCAGTTTAAGGCATATAGACCCGATGTCTTAGATACCTTTAAAAGGCTTGCTGATACGGGTTGTGTTGAATTTATTGGCGAGACATACTATCACTCATTAGCGCTCTTATACGATACAAATGAGTTTTTAGAACAGGTTGAAATGCATAGAGATCTGATGAGAAGAGAGTTTGGCTATCATACAACGACATTTAGAAATACAGAATTAATCTATCAAGATAGGCTTTCAGATTTAATCCATGAGATTGAAGGCTTTAATACTATTTTAACTGAAGGCGCAGATCGTATACTCAATTGGCGGTCACCACTCTTTGCCTATAAGAATTATAGCGGAGTTATCAGCCTCTTGCTCAAATATTATCAACTATCTGATGATATTGCCTTCCGTTTTTCAAATCGTGGTTGGGCAGAATACCCGCTGACAGTCACTAAATTTGTTAATTGGGTAGAGCAGTTGAGCTTGGCAGAACAAAAGGGTAGGAGTTTATTTTTAAACCTATTCATGGACTATGAGACCTTTGGCGAGCATCAATGGGAAGAGACAGGGATATTTAAGTTTATGGAGAAGCTGCCTGAATATATTTTAAAGAATCCACACCTTGGCTTTGCACAGCCTTCAGATGCTTTTCAGCTGGCAAATTATCAGCAAGAGACTTTAGCGTTCCCAGAACCAGTTTCTTGGGCAGATGCAGAGCGTGACCTCTCTGCTTGGTTGGAAAATGATATGCAAAATAATGCTATAGATGCTTATTTTGAGCTTTTAGCAAAGATAAAACAAAGTAATAGATTTGATTTGTTGGACGAGGCAAGAAAGTTGAGTACGTCTGACCATTTCTATTATATGAGTACAAAATATTTTCAAGATGGTGACGTTCATAAATACTTTTCGCCCTATGACTCACCAGATCAAGCCTACATTTATTATATAAATGCCTTGGCAGACTTAGAAGAAAGGTTATAAATTATGTTAAAAAAACCACGATTTACGAGTATTAATGTAAAACCGCGCATTCCAGAAAACTTGCATAGATTAATTGAGCTGGCTTATAATGTATGGTCGACTTGGGACAAAGACGCTTATGATTTATTTAGCCGCATTGCACCACTTATTTATAAACAAAGCGAGCACAATCCTATTAAATTGCTTTCCATCATTAAAAATGAGAGATTGGAGGAGCTTGCCAAAGACTCTGGATATCTAAACCAACTGGATAAGGTTTATCAAGCTTATAAAGAATATCTGAGCTTTGAGAATAATGACTTTGAAATAAATGGTAAAAAATGGCTGCAAGAACACCCCAGTAGAATCGCTTATTTATGCTTGGAGTACGGTTTGCATGGATCTCTGCCAATTTATTCTGGCGGGCTTGGCATCCTTGCTGGCGATTACCTGAAAGCTGCATCTGACCAGGGTATCCCCCTCGATGCTTTTGGTCTGCTTTATAAATATGGTTATTTTAGCCAAAAAGTTAATCGTGATGGTATGCAAGAAGAAGGATATAGTATCACCGACTGGAACCTCAAGCCTGTTAAAGAATTGAAAGATAATAAAAATGAGCCTTTGGTCTTAGAAATAAATGTGCAAGGGCAAAAACTCTATTTTAAGGTATGGTATATCAATGTGGGTAAAATAAAGCTCTACCTTTTAGATAGCGATTTGCCACAAAACCCGCCTCTTTTCCAAAGTATTACCCACATGCTTTACGAAGCAGATAAAGATAAGAGGATATTGCAGGAGATACTCTTGGCATACGGATCAATGGCATTGATGGATTATCTGAAAATAAACCCTACTGTCTTTCATATGAATGAAGGGCACTCTGCTTTTATCATCTTTGAACTATTGAGGAGACTAATGGTAGAGCAAAATTTTAGCTTTGCCCAAGCAAAGAATATCATCAAAGCAAGATCTGTTTTTACCACTCATACCCCTGTGGTTGAAGGCAATGAACACTTTGATAAAAAGCTGATAGATAAATACTTAAAAGATAAAATTGACGAGCTTGGTATCGGTTATGATGAAATTATGGCGCATGGGACGATTGACGGAGATAATGATAATTTCTGGTTGCCTGTACTCGCTATTAGATTTTCAAAGCATATTAATGGCGTCTCTGAGCTGCATTCAGAGGTATCAAGAAAAATGTGGCATAAGATTTATCCAAACCTGACTGATGCTGAAATGCCGATTAAAGCGATCACGAATGGCGTGCACTTGCAGACTTGGCTCAGCAAGCAATTGACGACAATTTATGATCGATATGTCGGTCCTGAATATTTGCATACATTGGAGAGGAAACATATCTGGAACAATGTTTTGAAGATCCCTGACAATGAGATTTGGGAAGCTCATACGCAAAGAAAAGAACAGATGATTACCTTTATTAGAGGGCGTGTGCAGGATTTTGCAAAGAGTAAAGGCAATATCCTCAGCTTGGTAAAAAAAGATCAAGTTTTATTGCATCATAAATCATTGACTTTTGGCTTTACACGACGCTTTGCCCAATATAAACGAGCAACGCTTTTGCTCAAAGATCCAGTAAGATTGCTCAAAATCTTAAAAAATGAAGAACGCCCTGTGCAGTTTATCTTTGCTGGTAAGGCACACCCCGCAGATATAGAAGGGAAAAAGCTGATTCAACAAATCATCCAATTTGCACGTGAAAACGATGTAGAAGACAGATTTCTCTTTATCGAAGATTATGACATGAATGTCGCAAGACATATTGTGCAAGGTGTGGATGTATGGCTGAATAATCCCGTTAAACCGATGGAAGCAAGCGGAACATCTGGCATGAAAGCTGGACTCAATGGTGTACTAAATTTTAGCGTTTTAGACGGCTGGTGGCCCGAATGCTATGATGGGAAAAATGGCTGGATTATAAATGCTGCTGATTTTTACAATGACTATGAAACCGCACAATTCATGGAAGCACAACAAATCTATGATACAATTGAAAATGAAATTGCGCCTCTATTTTACGAACGCGACCAAGCAAATTATCCAATCAGATGGATACAGAGAATGAAGCAATCAATGTACACTGTTGGCATGGGCTTTAATATGCATCGTATGCTGGATGAGTACACAAAGAAGTTTTATATCCCCAGCATTTATTTATATGAGCAAATTTCTAAAAATGACTATCAAGCACTAAATGATATTATTGATATAGAAAGCAAGGCTAAAGCAGTGTGGGATAAGATTTTTATTAAAGACTTCTTCTTAAAATATCCTAATCGTAAAAAGATTATTAGCGGCGATATACTCAGTGTAGAAGCATATGTTTATATGGATGATGCTGATGCTAATATGTTTGAAGTCGAATTGTATCACCAATACGAAGGACAAGAACGCTATGAATTAATACCACTCGATTATACTGAAAAATATAAAGATAATGTGGTTAAATATACATGCGCATTCAGATTGAAAGACTCCGGAAACTTGAATCTGAGCGTGAGAGTAAAACCAAAATATAATCTAAAACTCTATAAAGAACGTAACCTGGTTAAATGGAGATAAGAAGCTAAATATCTTATCGGAAATAATAAAAGATATGGATCAATTTTACACAGTAAGATGATCCATATCTTGATTCTTTATCTAATATAGAGGCGAACTGTGCTCCTTTAAACGACGAAATAGCTCGTCTCACCATTGCAAAGCAATGAACCCTTTGCAGCAAAAATTAAAACAAACCCAAAAAAATCACAACTTAAAAATTGCCTCATTTACCTATTTAAGAGGGTAGAAAAAAGCACATTTTAACTTTTAAAAAAAGTACCAAAAAACACAAAACTCTCTGAGGGTGTTAAATAAAGCCGTTATATTGACAATAAAAGCATTCATAAAGTTCAGATTTTGATTTTCATTTTTAGAGAGGTCGTAATTATTCAAAAATAACAAAAAAGGATAAGAAAAAATGTCTTTTTACAATAATATCATGCCGTTTTTCAGCTCTATTAGCTCTTTTTCAAGCCCTTTTTAATGTCTGGGCACAATTATCCTATAAAATGGAAATTGTTCTTATCAGATTAAAGAGCATTGCGCCTAATATGTTATAATTATGAGTCTTCCTTAACCCGACGTATTTAGACTTACCAAAGCCGAGCGTAGATTTCAAACTGCCAAATGTTCGCTCAACAACATATCTTTCAGACGAAATATTCTTATTCCTACTGACCCTTTCTTCTTCAGCAAATTGCTTTAAGTTTTTCTTCCTCATTATATAATCTTCAATATTTTTACTATTTAGAAAATCTCTGTTGCTTTTAGAGTCATACCCTTTGTCCGCATAAAGCCCTATCTTATGTTTTGGGCTGACCTTGTCAACAATAGTCTGTAACATGTTCCCATCATAAACATTTGCAGGAGTTGTAACCATTCCATTGATAAGTCCATCTTTATTAGTAGATGTGTGAGCTTTGTAGCCATATACACACTTTTTGCCTTTTTTAATCCACCTTGCATCAGGATCTTTTGATTCTTCTATTGTTA
>JAKPKU010000192.1 GCA_029553545.1 Candidatus Cloacimonadota bacterium | reverse complement strand
CAAATTTTGGATAGACCAACAAAAGGGAGGTAAAAAAGCTCCAAAATACATAGATTTCTGACAAAAAAGTACAGATTTAGCTTAAATTAGGGTATTATATTCTCACTTTTTTTGTAAATTTCTAAATCAAAAGTCTCATATATATAGAGGGTGTTGTTTTTTATTTATGATTCTGCTTTATTCTTTTTTAAGTTCTTTTGGATACGATGCAACAACATATTTTAACATAAAAAAGCACCACCTAATAATCATTAAGTGGTGCAAATATTTAAAAGATATATTAAGCTAAAGTGTTTATTCTTGCTACAGCCTTATGTAATGCGACTTCAGCTCTTCTGTAATCAGTGTTTTCATCTTTATCAGAAAACAACCTTTTTTCAGCTCTTTCCTTAGCACTTTTTGCTCTTTCTAAGTCAATCATGCTTTTAGGTTCACAGAGTTCGCACACTATGACTACTTTATTATCGTCAATTGTAACAAATCCGTCGTGTATAGCATATTTCTCTGTTTTATCATGTACATGTATAGAGATGGTGCCAGGTCTAATTTTTGTAACAAATGGCGTGTGGTCAGCAAGGACTTCAAAGTCACCTTCACTACCAGGTATTATTATTGATTCAGCTAATAAATCGACAGTTTTACCTGATGGTTGTATAAGTTCAACATGGATTTTCTTCATTAGGCTATCCATTTCTCTTATTTTTTAAGTTTCATTGCTTTTGCTTCTGCCTGTTCTAACTTGCCAACAAATAAGAAAGCTTGCTCAGCCCAATCGTCACAATAACCATCGAGAATTGCTTTGAAACCAGCAATAGTATCCTTGATAGTCACGTATTCACCAGGCATATTAGTAAATTCTTCAGCCACAAAGAATGGTTGTGAGAAGAATCTTTCCAGCTTACGCGCTCTATTTACAACTAATTTGTCGTTATCAGACAGTTCATCCATACCCAAAATAGCAATAATATCTTGTAGGTCTTTATACTTTTGGATAACTTTTTGTACTTCACGTGCTACTTGATAATGCTCATTGCCTATGATTTTGGGGTCTAAAATACGGCTCGTTGACATCAGAGGGTCAACTGCAGGATAAATACCCAATTCCACAATACGGCGAGAGAGGAAAGTCGAGGCATCAAGGTGAGAGAAAGTAGTTGCAGGAGCAGGGTCTGTAAAGTCATCAGCAGGTACGTAAATAGCTTGAACTGATGTAATAGAGCCATCTGCAGTGGATGTGATGCGTTCTTGCAGCTCACCCATCTCAGTTGCCAAAGTTGGCTGATAACCAACGGCAGAAGGCATACGACCAAGTAAAGCTGATACTTCGCTACCAGCTTGTGTAAAACGGAAAATATTATCTATAAAGAGTAGAATATCCTTTTTAGCAACATCACGGAAATACTCAGCAATTGTAAGCCCTGTAAGACCAACACGCATACGTGCACCAGGTGGTTCATTCATTTGACCAAATACCATTGCAGTGTTTTTGATAACGCCTGATTGATTCATTTCAAGCCACAAGTCATTACCTTCACGAGTTCTTTCGCCTACGCCACAAAAGACAGAGTAGCCGCCGTGTTCTGTTGACACATTTCGAATAAGCTCTTGAATAAGAACGGTTTTACCCACGCCTGCGCCACCAAACAGACCTGTCTTTCCACCTTTTAGATATGGTTCGATCAAGTCTATTACTTTTATACCTGTTTCCAGAATATCTTCTTTTGTATCTAATTCATCAAATGCAGGTGCTTGACGGTGAATTGGAAGTGTTTCTGTTGCATTAACAGGTCCTTGCTCGTCCACAGGATCACCAACGACATTCAATATTCGCCCTAAAACAGCCTCACCAACAGGGACTTGGATTGGGCTACCAGTATCAATAACATCTGTTCCTTTGACAATACCATCTGTAGAGTCCATTGCTACTGCACGAACAGTGTTTTCTCCTAAGTGTAATTGTACTTCAAGTGTTAATAGTTTTCCTTCTTCGCGCTGGATAGTTAAAGCATTATGAATAGCTGGTAAACTACCCTCTGGGAACTCTGCATCTATTACGGGTCCTATTACTTGAACAACTTTTCCTTTTATCATATTTGCCTCTTATTTTTTTCAGTGGATATAAAAGCCACAATCTTTACCTTTACTGTTGTATTGCTTCAGCACCTGAAGCAACTTCGATTATTTCTGTTGTTATCTGAGCTTGACGCATGCGATTATACAATAAACTCAATTGGTCGATCAGCTCTATTGCATTGTTTGTTGCGCTATCCATAGCTGTCATTCTTGCACCTTGCTCAGCAGCATTTGACTCCAACAAAATTCTCCATATTTCGACATTGATGTATTTTATGCACAATTCTTCAATCAAGCTTTCTTCATCTGGTTCATAAAGAAAATCAATTGTTGAAATACTTTCAGTTTCCTGTGACAGGATTGGAAGTAGCTGTTTGCATTGTAATTCTTGTTGAATTGCAGATTTGAACTCATTATACACAACTTCTACCTTCTCGTATTCGCCACTATTATACAAATCAAGTAATGCATCACGCCTTGAATAAATACTTGAAATAGTAATGTCTTCTGTAATATTGTAATAATGCTGCACAACATTACTATTCTTTTTAAACGCATCGTATCCTTTGCGCCCTAAACAGAATAAATCAAATGTCTTATCTGGGTGATTTTTAATATATTGATTTGCATATCGAATAATGCTGGAGTTAAAAGATCCACATAAACCCCTATCTCCAGTAACGATTACCAGTAAGATTTTACCATTTGAGTTGGGAGAAACAAGCATTTTATGTGTGCTATTTCTATTTTTTACCTGCACTGTATGCAATATTTTTTCGACATAATCAGCATAAGGTCTTGAATTAATGCACAAATCTTGAGATTTTCTTAATTTTGCTGCTGCAACCATTTTCATTGCATTGGTAATTTGCTTTGTGTTTTTGATTGAGTCAATGCGAGTTCTTAAATCTCTTAAATTAGCCATTGAAGTCTCCGATCAATTTCTAATTAAAATGCGCAATGACTTCTTTACAGATTTCATGCATTTTTTCTTTGGTCTGGTCGGTTATCTTGTATTTAATCATTTCAGCTGTAAATTCACTATATTTTGAGTCTAAAAGGGTAAACAAATCTTCTTCGATGAGTGCAACTTTATTCAGTTCAAATTCATCTAAATACCCCTCATTTGCCATAAATATTATAAATATTTGCTTTTCAACTGGTAATGGATTGTATATATCTTGCTTTAAAATCTCTATTAAGCGTTCGCCACGTCTTAATTGTGATCGAGTTGTTTTATCAAGATCAGAGCCAAATTTTGAAAATGCCTCCAGCTCATTATACTGTGCAAGGTCAAGACGAAGCTGCCCTACTACACCTTTCATAGCCTTAATCTGAGCATTACCACCCACACGTGATACTGACAAACCTGGGTTGATTGCAGGTCTAATACCCGAGTAAAACAATCGAGAGCTTAGGTATATCTGTCCGTCAGTAATAGATATCACGTTAGTCGGAATGTATGCAGAAATGTCTTCTGCCTTGGTCTCAATAATAGGCAATGCGGTTAATGAGCCACCACCTAATTTATCAGTAAGCTTTGACGCACGTTCTAACAAACGTGAGTGCAAATAAAACACATCACCAGGATATGCTTCACGCCCTGGTGGACGACGTAACAATAATGATATTTCACGATATGCTGCAGCGTGCTTTGATAAGTCGTCATAGATAATTAATGCATGTTGTCCTTTATCGCGGAAATATTCTCCCATACTACAGCCAGCATAAGGTGCTACATAAAGCATGGATGGTGTGTCTGATGCGCTTGCGCACACAACGATTGTGTATGCTAAAGCCCCATTTTTATCAAGTGTGTCAACCAATTTTGCAATTGTAGAGCGTTTTTGACCTATAGCAACATAAACGCATACTACATCTTTGCCTTTTTGGTTAATAATTGTATCAATTGCAATTGCTGTCTTACCTGTTTGTCTATCGCCAATGATCAGTTCTCTTTGTCCACGCCCAATTGGTATCATTGAGTCAATAGGCTTAATACCTGTTTGCAACGGCTCTTTAACAGGTTGTCGATCAATAACCCCCAAAGCTTTTCGCTCGATAGGCAGATATTTATCTGTTTTAATATCGCCCTTTCCATCAATTGGTTGTCCGAGAGGGTCAACAACGCGACCTAACATTGCTTCACCAACAGGAACTTCTAAAATACGTCCAGTTCTTTTAACGATATCGCCTTCTTTGATGTATTTACAGTCGCCAAACACAATACAGCCGATATTTTCTTGTTCAAGATTGAGTGCCATTCCATATATATCATTAGGGAAAAGCACCATTTCGCCTGCCATTACGTGTTCCAAGCCATAAACACGAGCAATACCATCACCCACTTGAACGATTTTTCCTGTTTCATTTACATCAATATCAAATTTGAAATTGTCAATCTTATTTCTAATAATTGAACTTATTTCTTCAGGGTGAATATTCATATATTCCTCATACTTTATCTGTGATAGATTGATTTACAAATTTGTTTAAATTGCCAAGCACAGAGGCATCTATACAAAAATCCTCTGATTTAGCAATAAAACCACCAATAATACTTTTATCAATTGAAACCTGATATATAATTTTATACCCAATCTGTTTTTCAATTGATTTTGCGATTTTTAAAATAGTATCTTCATCATGATCATATGCCAAGGTCAGCTTTACAGCTTTTGCATTCTTTGATAAATAAGCATTCTTAATGATTTCATCTAATATTTGTTGTAAAATATCGCCTCTTTGCTTTGGCATCAGCACAAGAAAGAAAGAAAGCCATATTTCCTTATGTTCAAGATCATTAACAATTGTTTCAAAGAACTCAAGTTTATCATGAATAGACACTATTTTTGATTTTAAGAGGTTGTATAATTCAGTGTTTTGATCAAGTACAGCTTTTATGTATTTTACTTCATCAATAAATGCTGCCAGATTGTCTTCACCAATATTATAAAGAACAGATAGTGCATAGCGCTTTGCTACTATAATATCTTTCACGACGTACTCCGTTCGGATATCATTTTATCAATGATGATTTTATCTGTTTCTTTATCCATTTTACCCTTCACAAATTGTTCAGATAAATCAATAACCATTTGTGACACTTCTGTTTCTAAAGTTTTCACGGCAAGTTTTACTTCTTGCTTCAATCTTGTTTCTGCTTGTTTTAGGATCTCTTTTTCCTGAATTTTGGCTGTTTCTATAAGATTTACGGCTTGTTTTTCAGCTTCTAATCGGATAGAATCTTTCAGCTTGCGAGCCTCGTCCATAGCGCTTTTTAGCTCTGTTTCTCTTTGCTTAGCAAGCTCTTGTGCCACTTCAATTGACTTCTGTGCCTCTTCCATATCAGTTTTGATCTGTGACTGACGATCTACTAAAAACTTTTTCAAAGGTTTATAAAGAAGATTGTTCAGCACAATCATCAATAAGATGAAGTTCAGAATTACTAAAACAAGTGTAAAATCTACTGTCATAACGACTCCTTATAAAAAATTACTATCTTAATGGAGTTACATTATGTAGTAAATATTAACAATAGGGCAATAACTAATGAATAAATACCAGTTGACTCTGATACTGCCTGGCCAATCAACATCGTTCTTGTTATCAAACCAGCTTGCTCAGGAGAGCGTGCAACACCTTCGCATGCTTTACCTGCGGTATAGCCTTCACCAACACCTGGTCCGAGTGCCCCAATACCCATACAAATACCTGCTCCTAAAAAAGCAGCACCTTGTGCAATACCTTTTGCTAAGATTTGAGTTGTGTTAGGATCCATTTTTCCTCCTGTTTATTAGATTTCTTTTTTTATTTTATGATACAAATATCAGTAAAAATGATATTACTAATGCATAAATTGCGGTTGATTCAGAGACTGCTGCACCCAAGAACATTGTTCGTGTAATAACACCCTGATCTTTTGAATGCTTTGAAATTGAAATGTTCGCTTTTCCAGCAACATAACCGATACCTGTTCCTGGTCCAAAAGTACCAATACCAATAACTATGCCTGCTGTGATATATGCACATGCCTTCATGATCATCTTAGCTAAAGACGGTTCAGACATTTGTGCTGGAACGGTATACAATAATAATAGTGAAACGACAAGAGCAAAGATTGTTCCTGACTCTGTAATAGCTTGACCTATTAGCATATTAGCAGTTATTCTACCACTTTTTGATGGATTTCTGCCAATACCTTCTATTGCCCTTGCTGCAGAATAACCTGAGCCAAAGTTTGGTCCTGTGCAACCAAGCCCTATTGCAAGCCCTGCGCCGAGTAAACTAAAGGCTTTTGCCCAATCAGCACCACCTTGAGTAAAACCACCAAAGAGTAAAAGCATAGAGATAACTAAAGCAAAAATAGCACCTGATTCAACTACTGCCTGGCTGATGAGCATTGTTCGTGTGAGCACACTACTTGCATTTGGTTGTCTCATGATTGAGCGTGCTGTATGTGCTGCGGCATATCCTTCGCCAAAACCTGCGCTAAGAGACGCAATACCTGTGCTAAGCGCTGCACCTGTATAAAGAAATACTTTTAAAATATCTGCTTCTAAGACCATTAATCCTCCTTAATCGACTATTTCCATAGAAAGATATGTTAAAGAAAGCATTGTAAAAACAAAAGCCTGAATAGTTCCTGCAAACATTGTAAAGAACATATTCAAACCAACTGGTACAATTACATAATGTGTCAAACTTGAAACAACAAGTGTAATGATTGCACCACCAAATATATTACCAAAAAGACGGAAAGAAATTGAGATAACTTTTGATACTTCACCGACAATGTTTAAAGGTGCCATGATGAAGATTGGTTCACAAAAGCCCTTTACATAATCGACAATGCCTCTTTTTCTTAATGACATAAAATGTACCAATGCAATACTCATAAAACCCAGTCCTAAAGGTACGTTGAGGTTTCTGGTTGGCTCACTGATACCAGGTATTGGCAAGAGGGCGGTCCAGTTTGAAAGCCAAATAAACAAGAATATTGTAAAAAAGAATTGCGTAAAGTGTTTTCTGTTTTCGCCAAGTGTTTCAATGACCAAATCATCGATAAATCCATATATCATTTCAAAAATAAGCTGGATTTTAGAAGGTAGCTTTGAAGATTTAGCCCTAATAAAAGCTGCAACCAAAATGATAAAAATATCAAGATAAAGCAGCATTCTCCAAAGTCTAAAGTTCAAGATTGCAGAACCATCTCCAAACATCTTGACAAACTTTCCATAGAGCCATTTACTCCCATAAGTAAATTCCCATGGTTCATCAACGTTGTTCTTTTTTACATAAAGGTCAGGTTGAATATCAAAATCAATTTCTTGATTCATGGTCTCTGTCTTTTCTTCAAACCAGATCTTTTTCCCTGTGTCTTTTTGACTTCCAAAATGAAGTGTTTTACCTAAGAAGAAAAAAGCAATAATAAGTTCAACAACAAAGAAGATTAGTAATATCGTCTTTAGAGACATTTTTTTACTCATCATCATTACCCCTATAATATTTAGCCCAACGACTATTTTTTATTGTTTCGTACGTTGTATTAATGAAAATTGCCACTTGTGCATTCAGCAAGCCTACGCCGTACAAAAAAATGTTCGGTTTTAAAATCAACATCACAGCAATTGACCAAAGTATTAAGAATAAATACCTGATATTGAAACCAATAAACGCATTTTTGGAGCAAGCTTTTTCATCTTCAGGGTTGAAACGTTCTGTTTGTCGAAACAACCAATAAAAATTAATAGCGCTTGCCACAGATCCGAGCATCCACCCTATAACATCTATAAACAACAAAGGCATTACAATTAAAAGAGGCAAAACTGTCAAGAAAATTATAAATAAAATCCTATTCACATATTGCTTATTTGTCATTTATTCAAATCCTCTTTTTTAAAGTATTGCATTATAATGCGATAATCAGCAATAAATCCTGTAATAATACCTAAAATTGCACCAATAATTAAAAAGAAATCATGTAGTTGATAAGTACGTTTAAGATAGAAAAAGACTAAGACCCATAATAAAATAGATAATGCCATTGTTAGTCCTAACTGTGTTAGTAAGACAATTGCTGACAAAATCCCTTTATCAACTTTATAGCTCAGATTATTCTTTTCTAAAAAACCTTTTTTATTCAACTTTATGCTCATTCTTTCATTTATTATTTAATAATAACTTTATTATCTGGTCCAATTCCTCTTGATTTTTGAAAGGAATTATCAGTTCTCCTCTATCTTTCGCCTTAGCCTTAATTTTCGTGCTTCTACCATAAATATTCTTTAAATCGTTTTCATATTGCGATATTGAATCTGTTGAATAATCTGTTTGTTTGGTGGATTTTGTTTTTATAGTGCCAAACTGGGTAGCCATTTTCTCTGCACGCCTCACAGTCATGCCATTTTTGACTATTAGCTCTGCAAATTCTAATTGTTTTTTTTCATCGACTTGCAATACAGCGCGTGCATGTCCTGCAGTGATCAATCTCTTATCGAGCAGATCTTTCACGGGATCTGAGAGTTTTAACAAACGGAGAGAATTGCTTATTGTTGCCCTATCTTTACCCATAATATTAGAGATATCAGCATGGGTAAACTCAAACTCATCGACTAATTGTTGGTAGGCTGTTGCTTCTTCCAGAGCTGTTAAATCTTCTCTTTGTACGTTTTCAATAATGGCAAATACCAGTTTTTCGCGAGGAGAGACTTCTCTAATAACTACAGGTATTTCTAATAATCCTGCCAGTTTAGAGGCTTCTAATCTTCGTTCGCCTGCAATCAGTTCATATTCTTGATCGTTTATTTTCGAGATAATTATTGGCTGAATAAGTCCATTTTCTTTGATAGATTGAGCCAAATCTTGTAATTTCTCTGGGTCAAACTGTTTGCGTGGTTGATACTCATTTGGTTTTATTAAGCCAATTTTAATCTTAGTAATATTACCTGAGCTTGTATTGATTGAAACATCATCTTTTATAAGAGCAGATAAGCCTTTTCCTAATCTTGTCATCTTTCTATCACTTCCATTGCTAATTGCAAATAATTTTGTGCACCTAAAGACTTGATGTCATAGTGCATAATTGATTTTCCAAAGCTTGGTGCTTCAGATATTTTTACATTTCTACTAATCACACTTTTGAAGACTTTTTCTTTAAAATAATTTTTTACTTCGATAGCCACTTGATTTGACAAATTGAGCCTCTTATCAAACATGGTTAGTACAATGCCCATAATATTCATGTCAGGATTTAAATTCTTTTGAATTAGTCTTATGGTGTTTAGCAACTGACTAACCCCTTCAAGCGCATAGTATTCACATTGAATGGGTATAATCAAATCTGTACAAGCTGTCATAGCATTGACTGTTAGCAAACCAAGCGATGGTGGGCAATCAATAATAATATATTCATATTCATCGGTAAAAGTTGCCAAAGCCTCTTTCAGTTTATGTTCGCGAGCAAACTCATGCACGAGCTCAACTTCTGCGCCAGTCAAATCAATATTACTGCCAATTACATCGAGGCAAGGCACATCAGTTTTTATTGCTGCGGTTTTGGGGTCAATTCTACCGATCAACACTTCATAAGAATTGTATTTGAGTTTATCTTTATCTATTCCTATCCCGCTGGTTGCATTACCCTGAGGGTCTAAATCAATTAGCAGTGTTTTCTTTTCATATATTCCCAAAGCTGCTGCTAAATTTACAGAAGTAGTTGTCTTACCTACTCCACCTTTTTGATTAACAATTGTTATAATTCTAATCATGCTTTATCTCTACAATCCTTCTTTCGCCTAATATTTCATTTGAAACATTGAAAATTTGATAACTTTTAAACTGAAGCACATCATCGAGTTGCTTTGCTTTGTATAAATTTATGATGCCTTCTTTTTTTAACAACTTCATTAAAAACTGAGCATACAATGGTTTAATCTTTACTGATCTGCACACAATACGATCAAATTTTCCATACCACACACTATCAATTTCTTCTATACGAGAGCAAACAAAATTTACCTCTTTTAAGTCAAGCTTTTTACAAATATTTTTTACAGAACTCATCTTTTTCTGTTTTGAATCAAGAAAAACAAGCTTATTCTCAGGAAAAATAATGTTTATTGGAATACCTGGTAGCCCACCACCTGTCCCAAAATCGAGTATTATTTCATCAGAAATGTTTGGGTATACTTCAGCTAAAGATATGGAGTCCATAAAATGAACAGACCAAATCTCCTCCGCTGTCATTTGGCGAGAAAACAAATTAATCTTTTTGTTCTCTTCAATCAACAACTGGCTATACATCTCCAGCTGCTGAATTACCCGTTCATCAGCTTTACCAATCTTCTCTAAATACGTATAAAAGGCTTTTTTCATATCCATGATTTTATTTTTTAAATAATCAATTATTTGTCAATCAATATTTATATATTTTTAGCATACCCTGAAAAATTCAATGATCCAGTAATAAAAGCATTATAAAAACATAGTAATCTCATATGCGATTGCTGAAAAGTTTTCTATTAACTTTTGCCTTTTCAAATACCACCTGAAAAATACTTGACTATTTATCATGTATTTAATAAATTGTAATTGAGGTGAAATTTATGATTAAGTCGATTGATTCTAAAGCGCTTGAACAAAATCTCTTACTGACACGGAAAAAAGAAATAGTCATTCCTCCTGAAGACATTGCTTTTCTCAACCAATGCGAGGCTGTATTCGGGATTCATAAGAGGTTAAATGCCTTTTTAAAAGAGCTATATCATCCATACCCGAATAATGAATTTATCATCAAATCTTTAAGGCAAATTGTTTTAGAAGACTATCATTTCTATTTCAATGAGTCAATTTTTGAGCAATCTCAAGCACGCTTCATCAGATATTTTGAAATCCTTATTGAGAATAATAATTCAAAATACAAACTCAGTATACCTGTAACTGAATCAGTCATACACACACTTATCAGCTATACGCCATTAATTCTTAAAGTAAATCACCCACAGAGAGATAGCTTTATTCAAAAATTCAGTGAGATTCTAAAAGTGTTTGCCATGGAAAGCCCTAATTCATTTTGTTCAAATATTAAGTCATTTTACTCTAATTGGAGCAGTCTATTAGACAATGATGTATTGTTTGTTTGGGTTAAAAATGTTGTCATGAAAAATCTATCTTTTTGGCTTCAACACACTGATTTGTTAAATTGGTACAAGCACAATCTAAATATATTTAAAAATGATTATACTCAGTTATTTGAAGAAATTGGACATATCTATTTACAAAACCTATTAAAAGAAACTGAGGAGTGCAGTTCATTCACAGAACTGCAAAAGATCCCCTCACAAAATGAAATAGCAACCACTTTTAGAAACTATACATCCCAATTGCATTCGCCGTTTGAACAGATTTACTTTCTGATTTATCTGCTTAATCACCCTGCGATGCAATCTTTATATCGTCATCTTATTTACGACTTAGATAAGGCAATTAGAACAATTGATACATCATCAAATATCCAAGATTTATTAGATTTTCTGGAAAACATCTTCACTCTTTTTGAAAAGTTGAGAAAACAGTTTTCCGATAGTATGCCAGATAGTTTAGCAAGCTTGGGCAAAGCGATTATTCGGTTTAATATCCCTGAGATAACAGACTTATTTATCAAAAAGCTTCTCCGCTTTGGGTTTGAATTTGTTGATCATGTGGAAGTCAGCGAAGATTGGCAATTAATCTACAATCCCAAACACATTCAATATATAAGGCTGTATCTGGAAATATACATGTCATCACCAGAGTCATGCAAATCTGTACTTTCTGCTCTGATAGCATATTTGAAGCTTGGTGGCATCTTTATTTCTGACACAGACTTGTTTCAAAAAGATATTAGTAAACTACTAAACTCACCAATTCAAAACCACTTTAAGCTATTAAAACAGCTATGCCGCATATTCCCAGTTTATTTTAATGAAATTGGTGCCGAAGGTGAGCTGAGAGAGTGCTCTACAAAGCTCGATGAGCTAACAAATACCCGCGATATAATTATCCACTTTTTAAGAAAACAGATCCATACTGAAAGCAATAATACACATATTGATCTTTGTGCAAGAATAATCGATTTTTGGGATGTGCTTGAATTTAATGTACTCACTGGTAGCTACCCAAATCATGTGGTTAGCCAAGCAGACATTACAGAAGAAGATAGAAATACGCATGCTTTATTGCAACACATCAAGGAGAAATATAATCTCACAGCAAGAGAGGTTTTGCTGATCTCAAAAGATAAAATCAGCACAATTGAGAGTATGGATTTCTCTGAAATATCCAGATCACGTATTGTACTATTAATAAAGATCTTTCAACTATTAAGAATGAAATATGCCTTTGATTCTACAGAATTAATTACCCATTTGAAAAAATATGTCTTCTTTAGTAATAAAGAGATAAAAGACCTCTCCTTTGCCCTAAATAAAAACGACTATGTACACACTCTTTCGCTAACGATCAACATGCTACAAAAGCTGAAGAGAGTTATTTTACAAAAAGAAAAGAGCGAAGGAAGAGAAGAAATATACTACAAAAGGCATATTGCTGCTGGCATTCCATCAATGTACGGTAGGTACTTTGAAAGTAAGTTTGACGCTTTGGGTTTATCATTAAGATTGGAACAGACTACTGCTGCTCTTATCCAGAAAATGATAGAAAAGCTACCTTTAGAATACGTTACAGCAGGGACTTTGAAAAGAATATTAAGAATACTTGAAATCATCAATGAAGGGCTCTCTGCTGATGGTATAGAGAACGAATCTTTTGCCTCAAATATCAATATGCTAAAGTATAGCTTGACCTCTGAGACTTTTTCGATGGAGCAATACAAAAACATCTTAAAATTCATGCAAGACAATGTCCGTGAAATCATCAATGAGTTCTTCTTTAGAAACTTTGACCCTGTTTTAAAAGAGATCATGCCATCTTTTTTCAAGAAACAAACTGAAGAAACCGATTATAAGCTATTCTACCATAAAAAATCAGAATTCTTTTATCGCGAACTACTTAGTTCTGCGTTTATTATTCAAACACTCGATAACTTTATTGCGAAGATCATCGATGCGATAAATACTATGCAGGACACTCTTCCAGAAAACATCATCAACTTGGTGATGCATTATGATGCAGAAAAGCTCGTTACTCATCTTGATGAAAAGTCTACCAGGCTTGACAATCAAGCCTTTCTCGGTGCAAAAGCATACTTTCTCAAACAATTAATCAAGAGAAATATTCCTGTACCCAATGGGTTTGTATTTAGCACAGAGCTCTTTAGATATCGTGAAGCGACCCTTAAACATCAAGCTATCTCCAGAGATATTGACAATCTCATAAAAAGAAATATACATATACTCGAGCAGAAAACAAGACAGAGGTTTGGCAACTTTGAAAATCCTTTATTACTTTCAGTCCGCTCTGGTGCCCCTCTCTCCATGCCTGGTGCAATGAACACTTTTCTCAATATTGGCATGAATGATGAATTAACAGAGGCATTAGGTCAACATCACAACTTCAGATGGACAGCATGGGATTGCTATCGCAGACTGATTCAAAGCTGGGGTATGGCATTTGGGGTTGACAGGGACCTATTTGATCAAGTTATTTTAGATTTTAAAAAGAAGTGTTCTGTTGACTTAAAAACTCAATTCACACCGCGTCAAATGCGTGACATAGCCTATGCATACAAAAATGTATTAAATGAAAACAATGTTTATCTTGAGCAAGACCTTTACAAACAAGTAAGGGTTGCAGTAAGAAATGTGATCAAATCATGGGATTCAGACCGTGCAATTCTCTATAGAAAGCAGATGGAGATAGCTAATGAATGGGGAACTGCTGTTATTATTCAAAAAATGGCTTTTGGTAATATCAGCCTCAGTGCTGGTTCAGGCGTGCTTTTTACTCACAATCCATTTTTAAAATCTTCTGGTATTAATCTTTATGGTGATTACACATTATGCAGTCAGGGCGAGGATATTGTTGGAGGGCTTGTCAATACTCTACCCATCTCAAAATCTCAGACAAACACTCACACAGAGCAAGAACTTGAAATGTCACTCGAAGTAAAGTTCCCGCATATTTACAATAAGCTTTTACACTATGCACATGTTTTACTTGAGAATTATACTTTTAATCATCAAGAAATAGAGTTCACTTTTGAGTCTCCTGCTGCATCGGATTTGTATATTTTACAAACTCGTAATCAGGCAATACAAAAGCAACAAAGACTCTTAAGGTTCAAAAATGTATTAAAACAAAAAGCAATTTCACACGGTACGGGCATCGGTCAAAATGTACTAAATGGCAAAGTCGCTTTCAATATGAACGACCTGATAGAACTGAAAAAACAATACCCAAATACCCCACGAATACTCATCAGACCAGATACCGTCCCAGACGATATGCCAATGATATTTGAAAGCGAGGGGCTCATTACTGCGCGTGGTGGCGTCAGCTCACATGCAGCTGTTACTGCTGCCAGACTTGGCAAAACAGGTATCGTCAACTGTAGAAACCTCAAAGTCAACGATAAAGAAAAAACATGCTATTTTGATGATATTAGCATCAAAGCTGGCGATAATCTCGCTATAGATCCCCTAACAGGCAGCATTTGGAATACTCATTTTGAGACTATACAGTCCGATGCGCCGATCAGTATTATATAATTTTAAATAAAAAATAAAGGAGAATGTCATGAAAAAGCCATTAGGAGAAAGAACGTTAGGCATTAATAGCCTGGGAAGAATTGGTAAGTTATCACTTTGGAATCACCTTCAAATGAATTTTTTCGATTCTTTTGTAATCAATTGTGGAAGAGAGGTTGGTAAAAAGTTAGACGATTTATTACAGGTCTTAGAAACAGATTCTACTTATGGAAGCATTCATCGTTTTTTAAAAGGCTATAATAATGAAAAGGTCGAAATTAAAGTTGTAGATAAAGAAGCGCAAATCTTTTCTATCGATGGTAAAAAAGTTAAAATATTACGTACTGCTCGAAACCCAAAAGATATCAACTGGGCAAATGAAGGCGTACGCTTGGTAGTTGACTGCTCAGGTACATTTGTCGACCCATGTGCTGCTGCAGACAATGCAAAAGGCTCCCTACGCGGTCATATTGAAGCTGGTGCAGAGAAAGTCATCCTTTCAGCTCCTTTCAAAATATCTGATGCAGAAAAGAAAATGCCTGCTGATGCTGGTATGTTTGTGTATGGCATTAATCACTTAGATTTTGACCATTCAAAGCACAATATCATCTCTGCTGCGTCCTGTACTACAACGGGCTTGGCTCATATGATGAAGCCTCTTTTGGACGACAAATATGCTTCTGATATCATCACTGCTTCAATGTCCACAATTCATGCGATGACCAATACACAAAGCATTCTTGACTCTGTTCCAAAAACAGGTGCCAGCGATTTAAGAAAATCAAGAGGTATTACAAATAATATCATCCTATCCACTACTGGTGCAGCAAAAGCATTATCACAAGTATTACCTGCAATTAATAATATCGGCTTCTTAGCTGATTCTGTCCGTATTCCAACTGCAACTGTCTCTTTAATTGTTTTAAACATTACCTTTAGAAACTGTACAAAAGAAAATGAAAAAGTAATTATTGATAGAGAATACCTCAACAACATTTACAAAAAGGCAAGTGAGGGAATACAAAAAGACTTATTGGTCTTTTCTGAAAGACAAAATGTCTCAACTGATGTAATGGGCGAACCTGCTTCTTGCGTTATTGAAGGACATGAGACTCATACTCGCACTGGATTTATCAATCTATCAGGCAAAAACGAAGAAGCTAATCAAGCACAAATACCTGAGATACCTGTTACTCATGCAAAAATATTTGCTTGGTATGACAATGAGCTTGGCTCTTATGTTTACTCTTTGGGCAAGCTTACCAAATACGTATACGAAAACATGTAATTCACATTTGATTATAAAAAGAAGCCCGAATGATTCGGGCTTTTTTATTGTCTGAGTCTAATTTACTTAGTTAATTCTTTTCAATTTTGAGATACAATGTATGTCCATTGATATCCCAATCCTTCATATCAGCTTCAATGCTTTCGGTTTTAACAATTTTATTTGTTAAAGTTTCGCTCATAATATAGTCACTATAAGTTTTGATTGATTGGCAGACTTCTTCTGGGCAATAATAATATAGATTAATCTTATCCATAATCTCAAAATTCATCTCTTTACGAGTGAACTGAACCTTATTTACCACTTCACGTGCATGCCCCTCCAAAACTAATTCCGGAGTAAGCACAACATCAAGCGCCACAAACATCTGTCTGTTATTTTCAAAAGCAAAGCCTTCTTTAGGTGCAATTGAAATAATCAAGTCTTCTTGACTCAATTCAAAACTATTCTCATTAACAACTAAAGTGTAAAGCTTATTTGTTTCCAATGCCTCAAGAATTTCACTTACAGCAATATTATCCAATGCTTTGGAAATAGTTTGAACATCCTTACCATATTTAGGTCCGACAGTTTTAAAGTTAACTTTTGCCTGCCATTTTATCAGCTCATTGTTTTCTTCAAGATACAAAAGCTCTTTAACATTTATCTCTTCCAAAATCAGCTCTTTCATACGTTCAGCAAGCTCTTTATATTTGCTTGGCAGGTAGATTGCATTCAGAGTTTGTCTCACTTTTATCTGCACTTGATTTCTTGCTGCACGCCCCATAATAACAAAATCTATCATGGTATCCATATCTTTTTCAAGCTTTGCATTAACCTTTGATTCGTCGCTTGTTGGATAATCTTCGAGGTGAACACTAATACCGTTCTTCTCTTCAGCTTCTTTTAAGTCAAGGTAAAGAGCATCTGCAATATATGGTGCAAAAGGTGCAATTATTTTTGATAAATCAATCAGCACTTCATACAGAGTCAAATACGCTTCGATCTTATCATCGGTCAGCTCCATAGCCCAATATCTATGACGAGAGCGACGCACATACCAATTACTCAAGTCATCAACGACAAACTTTTGTATTGCTCTCAAGCTTCTGGTAAAATCATATTTTTCATTATTTTCTAATGTCAACGCTATCAAGTTGTGCAATTTGGAATATATCCACTGATCGAGTGTTGAATCACGTTTGGTGTGGTTTTTATGATCTTTTGGGTGAAACTGGTCGATATTAGCATAACTTGCATAGAAAGAATAAACGTTCTTCAAGGTTCCGACAAACTTTCCATATATCTCTTCAACGCCTTTGACGTCGAATTTTGTAGGCGTCCAAGGTGGGCTTACATGCAAGAGATACCATCTTACAGCGTCTGCACCATATTTATCCATCAGCTCCATTGGATCGATTGAATTGCCGCGTGTTTTAGACATTTTTTGTCCATTTTTATCTAAGATTAAATCATTTACTAAAACATTTTTATATGGTGTTTCATCTTTCAAGATTGTAGAGATTGCTAAAAGAGTATAAAACCAACCACGTGTCTGATCGATACCTTCGCTGATAAAGTCAGCAGGGAATAATTCTTTTTCAAAGATATCTTTGTTTTCAAAAGGATAATGCCATTGAGCAAAAGGCATTGAACCACTATCAAACCAGCAGTCAATCACTTCTGGTGTGCGTTGTAGTTCTTTATTACATTTTGGGCATGGAATCTTTACTCGATCGATAAATGGTCTATGTAATTCGATATTTTCAGGTACCTCGCTTCCATCTTCCATCTTACCTTTTTGACGTAATTCTTCAATTGAACCAATGCTAATCATTTCATCGCAGTCATCACATTTCCAGATATTAAGTGGTGTACCCCAAAATCTGTCACGTGATAATGCCCAATCTACATTATTATCCAGCCATTCACCAAATCTTTTCTCGCCTACAAAGCTCGGATACCAATTAACCTTGCGATTATTCAAAATCATTTGATTCTTATACTTACTTGTCTTGATATACCAAGTGGAACGTGCATAATAGATCAATGGGCTTTTGCAACGCCAGCAGAACGGATATGAGTGAATTATTTGAGCACGTTTATACAAAAAGCCTTCGTCTTTCAAGTGGCGAATAATCATTTTATCTGCATCTTTAACAAACATGCCTTTGTAGTCAGTAATCTCTTCAGTAAACTTCCCCGCATCATCGACTGGCTGAATAAAAGGCAAGTTGTACTTAAGCCCTATCATATAGTCATCCTGCCCAAAAGCTGGTGCAGTGTGAACAATACCCGTACCGTCTTCCATAGATACATAATCTCCGCAAGCGATATAATAAGCTTGTTTGTCGGGCTCTATATAAGTAAACAAGGGTTTGTACTTCATAAATTGCAAATCTATACCTGGCATTTCTTTGATTATCTCATAAGGCTCATCAATAACGCTTAGTCTTGCCTTTGCAAGGTACAAACACTCAGTTTTTTCATCTTTAACAATCTTTATTTTTACATACTTTTCATCTGGATTTACAACCAATGCCACATTAGAAATAAGCGTCCAGGGCGTTGTTGTCCAAGCAAGAAAGTAGGTATCTTCTTTATCTTCAAGTTTAAATTTCACAAAAACAGACGGATCTTCGACATCTTCATATCCTTGCGCCACTTCGTGAGAAGAAAGAGGTGTGCCACAGCTTGGGCAATAAGGTACAATTTTATGACCTTTATAAATCAAGCCTTTATCAAAGATCTCTTTTAAAATCCACCAAACGCTTTCAATATAATTATTTTCAAGGGTGATATATGGATTATCTAAATCGATCCAATACCCCATTGTCTCTGTCATATTACGCCATTCTTTTTCATAAGAAAAGACTGATTCACGACAAGCATTACAAAACTTTTCAATGCCGTATTCTTCGACTTCTTTTTTATTCTTCAAGCCGAGTTTCTTTTCAACCTCGATTTCGACGGGCAGACCATGTGTATCCCAGCCTGCTTTTCTTTTAACTTGATAGCCGCGCATAGTTTTATAACGGCAAACTGAATCTTTTATAGCCCTTGCGATAACATGGTGAATACCTGGCTTTCCATTTGCTGTTGGAGGTCCTTCAAAAAATACAAACTTCTCTGCACCCTCTCTATTGGTGATACTTTTATCTGCGATTTTACCATCTTGCCAATAATCTTTGACCCTCTTTTCAAATTCTGACGCTTTTTCCTTTAGATTGATCCCTCTATACATTATTTCTCCTGTATTATTCTTCGCCTTCATGCTCTTTATTTTCTTCTTCTGCACCCTCTTCTTGCGGCTCTTCTTCAAATAAGTCATGAAAGTCTTCCACCAGCTTTTCATCGAGCTTTACATATTCTTTCCACTCATCCATTGCCTGGTCAATGTCAATGCATTTATCACACACCACAAGAGTGTTTTCAAGGGTTAAACCAACATACCCTCTATCATAACACTTTTTACATGATCTTTTTTTTCTGTGTTTAAGGACTATCTCTTTTGCTTTTTCCAAATGTTTCTCTTCTAAGTACATAAAAAACCTCTATTTTAGTAATTTTTAATTGATTAGCATTTTCTTATTCAGCAAATTTCTGTCAAGTAAAATTTGATATAGAAATAATTAGCATACCCAAAATAATATTTGAATGTATGAATTGAAAGCTCTTTGATTTTTATCAAGATATTAGACGACACTTTTTCTTCTGTATATTCTCTACAGATCAAAGAAAATTAGAACAACAAAAGCATCTTTTTTTATCTCCTAATAATTCGCAAAAAATCTCCTTTTCACTCCCTTTAGATTCCTATAAGATTACCTTTCATTCTCCAAGATAGCAAGGGGAATGTAAAGGGAATCACATAGGCATATTATTGTTAAATAGTCATATACAACATTGATTAAAAAGTTAGTTAAAAAAGAGAAAAAAAGGATCTGAGAACATGATTATTAGTTTTTTTAACAGCCCCATTTATTGAAAAATTTAGGCAATTTTAAGTTCATATTACTAAACAACTATTTAAGATTTTTAAAGACTCAAATAACACAGAATTTGTTGAGTCATTTTTAATAATTTTTCAGGATATGTTAATAATTCAATAATTATAATTGACAAAAAGTATAAATTCTGTTAAATTGTATAAAAGTATTAAGGAGAGTTAATGTCTAAAGATAAAAATAGAGCACTATCACTTTTTTCAGGTGGATTAGATAGTATAATTGTAGTCAAGTTTATGGAAAAACTTGGCTATGAGATTATCCCAATCTATTTCTCAACGCCATTCTTTCAAGATGATAAAGCGATCAAAATGGCAGAAGCCAATAATATTAAGATCGAAATAATAGATATCACTGAAGAGCATTTGGAAATGCTCAAAAACCCACATTATGGCTATGGCAAGCACCTAAACCCATGTATAGACTGCCATGGACTAATGTTTAAAATATTACACAGATATCTGGAAAAATACGATGCTGACTTTTTAATCTCTGGAGAAGTATTGCAACAGAGACCAATGTCGCAAAACAAAAATGCCTTATCTGCTGTGAGAAAAGCAAGTACAGTAGGTGATTTAATAGTCAGACCCCTCTCACAAAAGCTTTTAGTAGACACATTGCCCATTCGTGAGGGTTGGGTCAAAAAAGAAGATATGCTCAGTATTAATGGAAGAACTCGCACAATACAAATACAGATGGCAGAAGAGCTTGGAGTAAAAGAATATCCAAATGCTGGAGGAGGTTGCCTTTTAACAGATAATGGTTATACAAAACGCCTTAAAGATCTGCTAAAGTATGAAATGATGAACTCTTTCTTTGTTAAGTTTTTAGCTTTTGGTAGACACTTTAGAATTGATCAAGATACAAAGCTGATTATTACACGTATCAAGTCTGAATCGGATATAATTACACCAAAATTAGAAGATAAAGAGCTGGTCTTGAAATGCAAAAGCGTGCCAGGTCCATTAGGCATCATACAATCTCGTAAAGAAATAACCCTTGACACTATTCAGTTGTCTGCATCTATCCTTTTAAAATATAATAGCAAAGCTAATGAGCAAGATATTGTGTCGTGGGGTAAGGCATTTGAACTTCATAATGATGTTGAGATTAGTAGAATAAGTGACGAAGAATTAGAGAAATATAGGATTAATTAAAAGGAGAATAAAATGATTAAATATAAGATTTTCAACTTGTTAGAGAACTTTGAGACAAATACATATCTCGTTTGGGATACCGAGAGTAATGAAGCAATTATCATCGACCCCTCTGCTCCAAGCGAAAACTTAGCCAATGCGATATCAGCCATGAAGTTGAAAATTGTGCATATTTTTAATACTCATGGGCATGGAGACCACATTGGTGGTAATGAATACTTTCATAGACTTTATAATTGCCCGATAGGGATACACCCATACGATGCAGATATGCTTCTCAACTCAGCTCTTAACTTGAGCGATTTTATGTACACACCAATTATTTCACCTGCCGCGAGCTTTTTATTAAAAGATAGAGACAGTATTTATCTTGGTGAGTTTAAAGGAACAGTCTTTCACACACCAGGGCATACCAAAGGTGGTGTTGTTATTTATTTTGAGCCCTATCTTTTTTCAGGCGACACGCTTTTTGATTTAAGTGTTGGTAGAACTGACTTGCCAGGTGGTGATAGCAAACAGCTTTCAGACTCCATAAAAGAAAAGATTTTTTCATTGCCTGATAGTACTATCGTGCTGCCTGGACACGGTGGTTCGTCGACGGTTGGCAAAGAAAAACAGGAAAATCCATTTATTAATTAAAAAATAATAAAAAAGTCTTGACTTATTTATCAGTAAATACTATGATTTCAAAAATAAAGTTTAAGGAGTGACCATGTTAAAGGATTTAGTCTGCATGAATAGAAGTATCAGACGATATGATGCCACTCGTTCAATTAGTAAAGAAGAATTATTTGAATTAGTAAACCTTGCACGCCTCTCCCCTTCCGCTGCGAATAGACAACCAATAAAATATGTGATTGTAAATGAAAAAGAAGAGTTGGATAAAGTATTTGCTTGTATTGGTTGGGCAGCTTATTTGCAGGATTGGAAAGGTCCAGAACCAAATCAAAGACCTACTGCTTATCTAATAATGATTACTGAGTTGCAAATAGCGCCACATGTCAATGTAGACCCTGGTATATCAGCCCAAACAATCTTATTAGGAGCGACAGAAATGGGCCTTGGTGGTTGTATGATCAGCTCAGTTAATAAAAGCAAATTACGAAGAATTCTTAAAATACCTAATTATTACGAGATCTTGCTCACAATAGCAATTGGTAAACCAGATGAAAGAGTGATATTAGAAGAGGTTGACAAAGAAGGAGATATCCGCTATTGGCGCGATGAAATTGGGGATCATCATGTTCCTAAAAGAAAACTTGAAGACATTATTATAGATTTTAATATTCAAGAATGAGGTAAAGATGAAGAATTATATCTTAAAACAGCCAGTAATGAATAGAGTATTATATGCATTACTGCCAATAATTCTATTTTCTGTGTTTTTGTTTGGTTGGAGAAGCATGGTAGTAATATTATTTACTAATTGTATTGCTTTTTTAACTGAATTTCTCATGGTAAGGAAAAAAGCAGTGCCAAAAGTATCAATGGCAGTCTTTGTTACAGGTACACTTTTAGGGCTAACTATGCCACCAACTATACCCCTCTGGATAGCTGGAGTATCTGCTGTAATAGGTGTGCTTTTTGGCAAAATGGTTTTTGGAGGCTTTGGAGTTAATATTTTTAACCCTGCTATTGTAGGTAGAGCATTTGTCTATATTTCATTTCCAAAGGAGATGACTATTTCGTGGGTAAAGCCTTTTACCAGCTTACCTGGGGGATTTGTTCACTATCAGACTGTTGATGCTTTTCAAAAAATCACATCAGCAAGCCCAATAGGAATTATCAAAGAGAGCGGTGCTTATTCTAATCTTGATGAGCTCTTTTGGGGCTTTATACCTGGGTCAATTGGAGAGACATCAGCGTTTTTGATTATCTTGGCAGCCATTTATCTGATTATCACCAAGACAGCAAAGTGGCAAGCAATGCTATCTTGCATCTTATCTTTAGCTATTTTCACTGCTATTTTTGATGCGCCACTAACCTTAACATATCTTCTATCAGGCGGTGTTTTGTTTGGCACAGTTTTTATGATTACAGATCCGATTACTATGGCAAAGACAGACATTGGCGTATGGATTTACGGCTTGATTGTTGGCTTTACAGCGGTCTTTATTCGTAAGTTCTCACTCTTTGCAGAAGGATTCATGTTTGCCCTTCTTTTAGGAAATACATTTATGCCAATTATTGACTTGGGTATTCAAAAACTCAAAACTAAACCAGCAAAACAGGGGGCTTAAGTATGGAAAAAGAAAAAGTTGAATTCAAAGAAACACGTGCTTACCCTGTTATCTTCATGATAGTAATTACTATTATATTTGTAGGGATTTTGGCTGTATTTTATCACTCGACGAAGGGAAGAGTTGAGCAACGTGAGAGAATAGAGTTGCAGAAGGCTGTTTTGAATGCTTTTAATCTACCAACAGACAATGTACAAGAAAATTATGAGGCGTATATAAAAGAGCTGTCTTTTAAACAAGAAGGGCAAGAAGAAGAAATTACTTATTATCAAGCCACAAAAGATGAAGAGACTTTGGGAAACGCTTTTATTATTTTTGGCAAAGGACTTTGGGGTGGCATCACAGCATTAATCGCCTATACGCCTGATTACCAAAATATAATTAACTTTGCAATAATCAATCAAAGCGAGACGCCTGGCTTGGGCGGTCGTATAACTGAAGAATGGTTTACACGGCAGTTTTCAGACAAGCAAATAATGACAGGCAATGAAGTAAATAAATTCGATATGGTAGCAGAAAATGCAGATAATATTACAAGCACGCAAGTTAAGCAGATTACAGGAGCATCGCTATCGTCAAGAGCAGTCCTTGATATGATTACTAATGAAAGTCAAAGAATAATTCAAACATTAAAAGAGGCATTATGACAAAAATAGATATTTTCAGAGAAGCAGCATTTAAAGAGAACTCTGTCTGGCGGCAAGTTTTGGGCATTTGTTCTGCTTTGGCTGTTACAAACTTTATGAGAAATAGCCTTATAATGGGGCTGGGCGTCATGTTTTCTCTTGCATTATCAGGCTTTACAATTTCATTAATTAGAAACCATACCCCACGAAGCGTCAGAATGATGGTACAGACGCTGATTATTGCGTCATGGGTGATAATCGTAGACTTGTTTTTGAAAGCGTATATCCCCGATGCCAGCAAGCAACTTGGACCATATGTAGGCTTAATCATTACCAACTGTATTCTTATGGGGCGCGCAGAAGCATTTGCAGCAAAAAATACGCCGCTTGACAGCATGGTAGATGGTATTGGTGCAGGCTTTGGATATACCTTTGTTTTACTAATAATTTCTCTGTTTAGAGAGGTGCTCGGCTTTGGGTCAGTATTTGGATTTACTTTCCTTGGCGATTGGTGGCCCCGTTGGTCAATTATGGCAATGGCTCCCAGCGCTTTCTTTATGCTGTCGATACTGTTCTGGTATATACACCAAAAATACTATATCCAAGTTAAGAAATAGGAGAATTTATGATAGATATTCATCCCTTTATAATATTTTTAGCAGCTATATTTACATCTAATATCCTGCTTAGCAACTTCCTTGGCATGTGTTCGTTTTTATCAATTTCAAGAGAAGTTGAGGCATCGCTTGGACTTGGCATGGCAGTTGTGTTTGTCACTGTATTGACAGCTGCAGTAAATTATGTAGTTTACTACCAAATACTTGTACCCTTTGAAATCGTTTATTTACAATACATTATCTTCATCATAGTTATTGCTGCGACTGTACAGTTGACAGAGATATTTATTGAAAGATTTTCTCCAGCACTTTACTACTCACTCGGTATCTTTTTACCTTTAATTACAGTTAATTGCGCTATCTTTGGTGTGGCTCTCTTCATGATAATCAGAAAATACACTTTTATGCAGACTATAGGCTTTGCGGCAGGTAGTGGCATTGGGTGGTTGCTTGCTATAATGGCATTAGCCGGTATTCGTCAACGAATAAAAGAAAAAATGGTACCTGCAGGGCTTCAAGGTGCAGGAATTACTTTAATCATTACAGGCATTATGGCTTTGGCATTTGTGGGCTTTTCTGGCTCAGTAATTATTCAATAAAGGAAATATTATGGAAATACTATATAATATACTAACTGCTACGATTATAAGTGGCTCTTTGTCGATAATATTAGTTATTGCCGAGTACTTCTTTGCCAATTATGGAGATTGTAAAATAACGGTTAATAATAAAAAAGAAATTGTTGTTAAAGGCGGTGGTAATCTGCTAAATGCTTTAGCAGAAAACAAGATATTCATACCGTCAGCATGTGGTGGGCGTGGATCATGTGGTTTTTGTAAGGTAAAAGCACTTGATGGCGCAGGACCTGTTTTGCCAACAGAAAAGCCATATCTCTCTGCCAGCGAGCTGAAAGACAGTATTCGCCTATCCTGCCAGATAAAAGTGAGACAAGACATTAAGATTCATATACCAGAAGAGCTTTTTAATATCAAAAAGTTTAAGGCAAAGATTGTCGAGATTATTGACTATACTTATGATATAAAAGGTATTACTTTCCAGTTGCTGGAGCCAAATACTGTGGACTTTAAAGCTGGACAATATATGCAATTGGAAACCCCAAAATATGAAAAGAGTAAACAAGTTATCAGCCGGGCATACTCTATTTCGAGTATACCAGACATAAAAGACTCTATTCAACTGATTATCAGAAGAGTACCTGATGGCATTTGTACAACGTGGGTACATGATTATATGAAATTGGGCGACATCGTAAACCTTGTTGGTCCTTTTGGCGATTTCTATATCAGAGATACAGAGGCAGACATAATTTATGTTGCGGGAGGTTCTGGTAAAGCACCGATTAAGTCAATGATAGAACATTTTGCCAAGTATCAAAGCACCCGCAAGATGACATATTTCTTTGGAGCAAGAACAACAAAAGACCTCTATTTAACAGAAGAATTTCAAGAATATGAGAAAACAATGCCAGACTTTACTTATGTGCCCGTTTTATCAGCACCATCACCAGATGATGGCTGGACAGGCAAAACAGGCTTTATCCCTCCATACTTTAAAGATTATATCAGAGATCCACTCAATACAGAAGCATATTTGTGTGGTAGCCCAGGCATGATAGCTGCTGTCGAAAAAGAATTAATTAATTTAGGGGTGGCTAAAGATAAAATCTATTTTGATAGCTTTTAGTTGAAATAAAATATTAATGAGGTTATTATGAAACTAAGTCCTGAAGAAAAAAGAATAATGGATAAAATGCAACCTGGAATACTAACTGTAGATGGATTTTTAGGTAATGATACGCGCAATTTACATGAGATATTACAAGAAGATGCTGAGACAATTGAGGCTTATGGATACACCGCTGAAGATATTGGCAAACGGATGAGATACTTTACAGAAAGGTCGAAAGAAGCTTATGAAGAGCCTATTCTCATCGATCAAAAGTACCTTGTACAGCAAGATATTTGGCGCGGTAAAGTTGTTTGCCCGTTCCCACATAAGGGACTATATACCAAGGCTGATATTCATCTAAAAAACATTGAAAATAACATAGAAATTAGTTGGACTCCTTTGAATATTCACTTTATTGAAGAACATGGCTTCTTTGAAGGTAAAGGATCAAAACATAGAATAGACCCCGAAACAATCATAAAAGCTCTATTTTAAACAGTGTCTGCAGAATACTCTTGCCATTTCTCAACTGAATTTGAGAGCATCATAGAATTTGCTTCAATAGAGGCAAATAACTTGATAGATAAAGCAGCATCCATCTCTGATGCCTTTTTCTTAATAGATGAAAATGTGTTTAGATTATACTTTCAAGGTCGCACTCTTGATAGACCATACTTTTTGATCAAAGCAAATGAACAGGAAAAAAGCCTAAAGCAAAGTGAAGCCATTTATAGCTTTTTATTGAAGAATAACTGTTCGCGGAGCAATACAATTATAGCAATAGGTGGTGGGATTACGACTGATTTGGCAGCATGGGTCGCAAGTACATTCAAACGTGGAGTAAAGTTGTGGCTTGTACCAACAACACTATTGTCAATGGTTGATGCTGGCATTGGCGGCAAAGCTGCAGTGAACTATCAGGAATTAAAAAACGTCTTAGGTTGTTTTTACCCTGCTGAAAGAATTATAATATGTTCAGACTTTCTGAAAACATTAGATGAAAGAGAGTACTACAATGGTCTGGTAGAGGGAATAAAGACACTTATCATTTTAAAAGAGTTCCAAAGAGCAGAAAGAATCTTAAACACCAAGACCATCACAGACCATGATATTGAATACATAGCTCGAGCTAAACTTGGTATTTGCCAGCGAGACCTACATGACAAAGGTGAGAGAAGGCTGCTAAATCTGGGGCACAGCTTTGCACATATATTTGAATCAATTAGTAATTATGTGTTACCGCACGGCATTGCTGTTGCGTGGGGATTGTCATTTGCAGTGAATTATAGTTATGAAAAACAGCTGCTTAATGTCGAAGATAAGACTATACTCGAAAGCCTGATAAACAAGCTACTAATGATAAATAATGAAAGCCTGAATTACAAAAAGATATTGTTTAATGACGACATTATTGGGAGCAAATTAAGACACTTAATACTGAATGATAAAAAGAATGAAAATGCAATAAAACTGGTACTATTTGAGCATTTAGATACGTCTATTTATACTGAAGTGAGTATCGAATCACTGGAAAGATTTATTATAGCTGAGTTTAAAAGAATAAAACTTAATAGTTGAGTACAAGCTCAATAGCTGTTTTAATGTATTTTGGGCAATTGTCTTTGAATATTCCTTTTTCACGAGCTTGTTCTTTTTGAATTTCATTTCCAGCTTCATAGCCAATGAGCTCATGGCAGTTTAAAGCACCATGAACGACTTTGAACTCATTTAAGAACTTATGGACTACTGCATAGAACTCTTTTTTATCTTCGGCAGTAGGATCTGTTTTAGCATATTTTAAGCCTAAAACCATAATAGCACCTGTTATTGCGCCACAAGTATAGCCAATGCACATACCGCCACCGAAACCAGCATTTAAGCGACTGATAAGGTCTTTTGTTAAACCGTAATCCTCTGCAAATTGTCTTGATACTGTCTGTGAACAATTATAGTTATTATTAAAATCTTCAAGTGCTTGCTGTAATCTTTTATCCATTCAAACTCCTAATTCATTATTTTAATAAGATAGCCTTCTTAAAATCATGAAAATTTGAGCTTGTTATTTTGTAAAGATAAATTCCAGAATTCTGTTTTTTACCTTGCTCGTTTGTTCCATCCCAGGTCACAGAATGCGTACCTGAAGGCATAAAGCCATCGACAAGAGTTTTAATACATTGTCCTTTGATATTATAAATTGCTAAATTGACATAATCTCTGTTGGCGATACTAAAATCAATAGTGGTATTTGGATTGAAGGGATTGGGATAGTTTTGGCTCAAAAGATTAATATGAGGTTTTGCTATCTCCTCATTTGCCAGTCCTACATGTACAGACCATGTTTGATTAACAATAGAATTAAAGTCTGTAACACTGCACTTTATTTCATATTGTCCTGTAGTGGACGGGCTAAAACTGAAATAATTATTGCTAACATGCTGATTAACAGCGTCGACATACCAGCTATAATAAATATTATCATCATCATAGTCTAAAGCATTAACATAAAAGTTCATATACTCGTCTACACCCATTGTAATAATGCTATCTTCGGGAAAGAAAGATTCAATAATTGGCGCTAAATTCAGCTTGCGGGCTATAACTTTGGCACTATCATTGAATGTAACAACATTATCAAATGACCCGTTTACAAAAAGCTTCCCTGTGCCTGTCCAACCTTGTTGAGGGATAATTGTCAGGAAATTATTATTCATAATAAGATTAAAGTTATCGCTAATAAATGCAACAAAAGAATAGGCTGTGGTTCCTTCAACAGAGTCTTCAATGTAATTTAGCATGTTCAAAGTTATTTGTGTGTTTTCATTAATAATCAAAGAGTCTGGCAGATCAAAACTAATAATATGATTAAATTGATAGCTTCGCTCACTGGTATTGCTTGGCAAATAGTTGTTTCTAAAGGCTTTTGCTTTCAATGTGCAATTACTATTTATGAAAAGCGGCGCTGAATATACATTATCGTGGATGGTTGGTTCTTCATTATTTTTTGTGAAATAAACAACAGCATTAGAATCAGACTCAATGCTGACATAAATGGCATTATTATATATTCCAGATGCATAATTAATTATTGGATCTGGTATCTGTCCTGTTATAATATATTGAGCTGTTACCTGCTGAGAATCGTTCAACCCTGCTTTATATGCTTTAGCTTTGATTATTATTGTACTATCTTCTGGTGCAATAATAGGCTCTGTATAAGTTTGTGAAGTCAAATCCACATCACTACCATTTAATGTATAGCGGATTATTGCATTTGGTGTTTGCGATGCAATTGTGATTTGTTGTTGACTTGTAAAGATACCAGGTGAAGGTGAGAATTCTGGATCTCTCACATGCTCAGTAGCGATAAAATCTCTATTTATAATATCAGCAATAATATTTTCAATAGGATAAGATACTGGAGAAAAACTAAAATACTCTTTATAAGCCTTTACTGTGCACGTAGTTCCATAAGGAATATTAAGTTCATAATAACCCAAAGCATTTGTTTGCACAGTGTTTCTTGTATTATTTGTGCTTATAATTACGCCTGCCAGCCCCTGTCCATTGTACGTGACTGTGCCACTCACGATAAAAGTCTTCATAGTAGCTTGAAAGTCTTGTGTGCTCATATTTTGAGTTATTGTTATTTCTCTGGAAGGAGGCGTAAATGTGTAGGCTGGGCTTGTTGGAGTGATAAATAAATGGGTTCCATGTGTTGCAATAAAAGAATAATATCCATTATTATCTGTAAAAACCGAGTTGCTCCCTGCTATAACTTCGCAATTAACTATTGGCATACCATTTGAAGTAATTGTTCCGCTAACTGTGTATTGTGCTACAATTGCATTAAAATTTTGAACCAAATTACTTGAAATATCTTGAAAAGTTATTTGCTCTGGAGTAAATGAATAACCCGTTTTTTGGGGTATTAGTGTAATATCTTGCCCCTCTAATGCATTAAAGCTATAGAAACCAAGCGCATCTGTTGTAACTGCATTATTGCCATAGTTTATTACAACATTGCTTAAGGGGCTGAGATTTGTCTCTAAAACAGTACCCGATATAGTAAAAACTTGCAGAGGGAATGCATTAATATTGAGATTCATATTTTGATCGATATTAGTAATATTAATCGTAGCAGGTATAAATCTATAGCCATTTTTACTAAAAGAAATGGTAGTTGATGTATACCAAGATAGATTGAAGCTAAAGTCACCATTTGCATCGCTAAGAACCGAGCCTGTTTGGTAATTAATAATAACCCCGCTTAGCCCAATAGCACCCTCAGTAACTGTGCCAGATACTGTAAAAGATTGAATTACAGCTGAGAAATTAACTATTTGATTAGTAGAGATTTGATTTATTGTCTTTGAGCTTGGGACAAAAGTATACCCCTCTTTTATTGGTGTAAGTGTGATTGTATCATGAAAAGCAATACCTTGGATTGAATAATTACCAGCTGCGTCTGAAACGACACTTGGATAAGTATTACCTAAGGTGCTGCTAATAGTAATAGTTGTACTTGCAATATCTGCATTACCCGTAATAGAAAAATAAACTGGTGTGGCATTAAAGTTAATATTTGTTTGATTATAGTTCAAATTGTTGAGAGTATAGTTTTGCGGATCAAACACCCAACCTTCTTTTTCAGGTGTGATAACATAACTTGACATACCGGGTAAGTTGAGAGAATACTCTCCAAGAGCATTAGTTATCGCTGAATATGTGCCTGTATAGACATTAACCCCTGCAAGAGGCTGCCCTTCTGCTAAAACAATACCACTAACAGTATACAGCGGTATGACAAATGCGATAAAATTACAAGTATGGTTTGCATTTATATTTGTTAGAGTTTGTTGAGCTGGGTTAAAAGTGTATGCCACACTAATAGGAGAAAAAGTAATATTAGCGCCTCCCATCACGCCAGGAATCATATATTCACCCATAAAGTTTGTTTTAAGGGTTGTAAACATATTAAAGCTTTGAGCGGGGCTAATAGATGAGATATTAATCGAAATATTCGGTAAAGGGATCAGATCTTCATTCATCACCTTTCCAGAGATAGTGTGAGTAGTAATATTGGCATTTATTTCATAAAACAAATTAGGGCTTGAGCCGATTGTCCCACCAGGGCTGGAAAGCAATGTAGCTGTGGCTTGATAAATTCTTTGATCAGAATAATCCCATACCTTAAAGACTATTTCCTCGCCTGGTTGAACTGTTTGTATGAGAAATGTCCTAACCACCCCTCCGCCAGCGCCTGTATTATTGATTAAATTGGTCTTCGCACGTATTTGATTTCCAACTTGTGCAATTAGAATATCATCAGTGGTAGCATTTACACCATTTATTTTTACTCTTGCGCTTATTGTCATACCAGATCCATAAATAACAGGTTCGCTCCATGGATCTGCAATTTGTGCATAACTGCACGTAAAAATTAACAGCAAGGTAAATATTATAACCAATCTCTTCATAAATAGTACTCCTTACTGTTTTATCGGCACAATATCAAAAAAGATTAATAAAAGTAGTAAATATTAGGTACTTGTTATACATAAGGGCTTACCTTGACAAATATTTTCATCAATAAGGTTACCATTTTTAACGACTGTATTTCCCCTTAATAATACTTCTTTTATCTCTACATTAGTTGAATATTCTTCCCAAATATTCACATTTTGTGTATATGATGAGGGTATTGTTCTTGTTTTTCCATTGGGGTTAAATATTACAAGATCAGCATCAGAGCCAACGGAGATGACCCCTTTTCTGGGGTATATTTGTGCTAAATTAGCGGGGTTAAAAGACAAACTATTCATAAGCCTTGGGAGATCCCATTTATACTTTCCTACAAGTAAATCATAAAACATTGGAAATAAAGCTCCTAATGCAGGCATTCCGCTTGGGATATTTCTAAAATCACTGCTTGCCGCTTGATATGCAGTGTCACTAAAAGCTCTGTGATTTGAGCAAAGTACTTCAGGATAACCCATAGATGTTTTAATTTCCATCAATTTCCTACAGTCTTCACTTCTCAATGGAGGTGTCGTCAAATAATGTGCACCTCTTTCTCCAAGAAATTTCTCATCATTAAAGAACACATAATGAGGCGTTGTCTCGCTGGTTATAGGGCAATCTCTTTTTGCAAGTTCAATCTGCCCTATTGCATCTGCAGACGTTAAGTGGGCTATATGAATTGGCGTTTGGATATTTTGGCAGAGACCAATGATTTTTTCGACAGCATTAAGCTCTGCTTCTTCGGTATGGATTTTTGGGAATTGTGTTATATCACGATAGTTTACGCTTCTACCCATTTGACTCAAAATAGCCTCGTCTTCGCAGTGAATGATTATTTGTGGTTCGAATTTTTTCAAACGTCTAACAATTTCATTTATTTTGTCATAAGATAAATATAAGTTTGCGGTTTTGTATGTAGTATAAAACTTGAATGTCTTAAACCCCTTTTCAATCCATTTTGAAATATCATAAAAGTTTATATCAGAAAAGCGAGTTGGAGTGAGGTGCCAACGATAATCACAATATGAATTATTGTCTGCTTGATCTGCGACAGCACTAATTGCTTGCGATAATGATTGATTAAAGTTCTGTACAATAAAGGCATTTACAGTGGTAATACCATTTTGAATAGCGAGTTTTGTTCCACTTTTGTAGGTATCACTCTGATCAAAATATTGTCCTTTTTCTTCTAAATGTGTATGAAAGTCAACTATGCCTGGAATTATTGTTAGCCCTGCAGCATCAATAACCTCTGCATCGCTTTGTCGAGGTAATTTTTGACCTAAAGCAGAAATAACTTCATCTGTTATTTCAATATCAATTTTCTTTACTTCATTTTGCAAGCAAACACTACCATTAATAATATATCTTTTCATAATACACTCTCCATAAAATAATATTATGTTGATAAAAACATTTTTTAAAAAAAAGTCAACCATTTTTTACTAATTCTATGATATTTTAATTTTTAGGGAACTATTGGACAATAAATTATTGCAATTTGTAAAAAAAAATAAAGCTGCGGTGTGCCTTTTTTCATATTAAAATATATATAATTTAGTTTTACAAAGTTGAAGAATGCTGAAAAATGAGATGTAATTGATTTGGATAAACTAAGGACACATTTTGGTACAGTAAAAAAAATCACCTCTAAACCCGTTCGTAGTAGGTATCTGCTGATTTAGGTGAAAATAGTTTTCGAAAAACACCATTTTCTAAGCCCTATATATAGAGGCTGTTGTTTTTTATTTATGATTCTGTTTTATTCTGCTATAAGTTATTAAGAATTTAAATGAAATAAAAAAAGGCAGGAATATCCTGCCTTTGCTAAAATTTCTAATAATTTACATTCTTGCGATGTTTACTAAACTACCATCAACATCAAAGAATTTGTTACCATCAACGATTGTGATTAATTTGCCATCTTTTTCAAGCATCCAAGTCTCATTATCTGTATTGAATACGAAAGAAACATTGTTTGTTTCATTATCTAAGTCATAGATATCATAGCGATTTTGAGTTGTAACGACTTTGATATTTCTTCCATCTTCAGCATAATACTTAATCTCTTGCTCTGTCTCATTCATAGCGAGAGGATTTGAACCTGTCCAGAACTCAATTACATTAAGTAATGCATAATCCAAGAATCCACATGCTTGGTATACAGGCACAAAGAATAATACCCACATAACAATAGATTGGATGAATTTGTCACCGCTGACACTACCGTTGATTTGATAGATTTTTCTTGTAAGCGCAAACTTGCCATAACAACCTGACAATGTTACTGATAAAATGCTGATCAGTAAGAGTACGACTACGAGTTTTTTGATTCGTTTCATTAGAAACCTCCATTTTATTTTTGTACAAATATATCAAAGACCAATAATAAAGTCAAGATATATTTTATTTTTCTTTAATTTGTTCATCTTTTAGTTTCTTCCACCAAGCAATACGCTTTTGGATGTCTTTTTCAAAGCCAAATGAAGAAGGTGTATAGTATTGCTTTTCAGGCATTTGATCTGGAAAATACTTTTGATAATAATACTTATATTTAAAATCATGATCATATTGATATTCTTTTCCATAGTCCAAATCTTTCATCAATTTTGTTGGTGCATTTCTAATATGAAGGGGAACTGGCAAATGACCTGTCTTTTTTGCGTCTTCTTTTACCTGTAAATATGCTTTATAAATTGCATTACTTTTGGGAGCAGTGGCTAAATACACCACTAACTGCGACAGATGTACCGTACATTCTGGCATGCCTATAAAATGCACAGCTTCTTTTACAGCAATTGCTTGCACTAATGCTTGAGGGTCAGCCAGACCAATATCTTCAGAAGCAAACCGTGTTAAGCGACGAGCTATATACATAGGATCTTCGCCTGATTCAAGCATACGAGCTAACCAATACAGCCCAGCTTGTGGGTCTGAGCCACGCAGTGATTTATGCAGTGCGGAGATTAAATTATAATGTTCCTCACCTGATTTATCATAGAGCATAGCCTTTTTTGCTAAATACTTTTCTAAAAAGCTGCGCTGATAAGGCTTTGCTAAGTTATCCTGCTTAAAAAGAATATCTATTATATTAAGAGCTTTTCGCGCATCACCACCAGATAAGGCGACAATTAAATCAATTGCATCATCTGTAAAATCATCCATCTTGTTTTCTGCATTAAGGATATTTAGGATTATTGTCCTTATCTCATCTTCTGAAAGCCCATTTAATACTAAAACATGGCAACGAGAAAGAAGGGCAGAAATAATAAAAAAAGAAGGGTTTTCTGTTGTAGCACCGATTAAAATAATTGCCCCAGACTCAACAAAAGGCAAGAAAGCATCTTGCTGAGAGCGATTAAAGCGATGTATTTCATCAATAAAAAGAATAGTTGGCTGGTGGTTTTCTTTCATATGTATTTCGGCTGTTTTCATCACTTCTTTTACTTCTTTAATGCCTGATAATACGGCACTAAAAGCGATAAAAGGAAAGTTTGTATAGCTTTCGATAAGCCTTGCAATAGTAGTTTTTCCTGATCCTGGAGGTCCCCATAAAATTAATGAGTGAAAAATACCTGAAGAAATCATCGATTTTAGTATTGAATCTTGCTGTAGTAGATGATTTTGCCCTATTACGCTTTCAAGGTTCTTCGGTCTATACTTTTCTGATAATGGCAGATATTTAAACTCGTTATCCAATTTACATCTCCTTAATTTTATAAATCTCTGCGCAAGCAAGTGCTGCTAATCCAATAGGCGAAAACCTATTATTCTCAGCAAATTGATTAATGTCTGCTGGTTTTATAAACTCAATACAGTCATGTTCGTATTTATGGCTTGCATTTTGGTAAAGTTTTGCAACTTGTGTATTTGATAATGGTGTATCACATGCCATCAAAAACTCAGGCTTATTATTATGGAAAGCCCTGCCCATTCCGATACAGCGCAAGTTTATTATATACTTCTCAGGCATGCCCAATTCTTCATTTATTTCTTTATGAATCAATTCAAATGGGCTTTCAGGCATATTATTCTTTGATTCTAAAGTCCCGCCAATGATATGCCATTCGCTTTTGTTTTCAGCCAATAGCCCGCTCCTTTTACCGACGACAATACAATCATCTGCTGTTTTAATAATCACGCAAGCTGCTAAGGCATTTGCCAGCAGAGACATGTCTTTAATACTCTCAATATTCTTGATATTTGTGCCGATAAAGTCTTTGTACGAGCACTCTTGAACTATACAAATTAGTTGCTTGTTTAGTGTTTTTGCATCAATCAATGAATAGCATTCGCCATCATAAATGTGAGGATTATTCTTACTAACAATTGCCCATTCTTTTTCAATCATTTCTCGTATAGATGCGGGAAACTCTCTTTTACCCTCAATTTGTTTGAGCACAATATCCTGTGGCTTCCAATTATTAATAAACGATAATTCAAATAGCTTTGTCATCATTGTAATAAATAATTAATAAACTGTACGGCGTCATGACAGTCAACAAGCTGCTCCAATAGTACATCGATTGCATTTTGGTTTTGAAATCTTACTGTAGCACAGTCAAGATAATTAGGTATTCTCTTTTCCCACAATTGATATACATCATTCTTGTTTTTACCCCGCACAAAAGGGCGATCAGATCTTTTTATTCGTTCCCAAATAATGTCCCATTCAGGGTCAAGAAAAATAACAATAGAGTTAGATGCTTTGATAATTTTTCTATTCTCAATGTTTTCGGTTAGACCGCCACCACAAGATAGAATAGTATGGTTTTTCTGAATAAAATACTTAAAGAGTTCACTTTCTTTTGTTCGAAAATAATCTTCTCCATAATTTGCAAAAATGGTTGGTATTCTAATACCCTCATCTTTTTCTATTTCCAAATCAATATCTACCAAATTATAGTTAAATAGATAACTCAATCTACTACCTAAATAGCTTTTTCCTGCTCCCATAAAGCCTATAAGAATAAATTGATTATTCATCTTCTATCTATGCTTTCAAATATAAAAAAAAAGAATGCCTGATGGCATTCTTTTTATTGTTTCTTTAAATACTAAAGTACTTTATTTCTTTTGGTAAGACAAGTTCAGGTTCAGTTGCCTTAATCACATCATCAACAGTTAGTCCTTCAGCTATTTCAATCAAGTGCATTCTTTTGTCTTTAATCTCTATAACAGCCATATCTGTAACAATAAGGTTAACCTTTTCTTTAGCAGTAAGGGGAAGACAGCAATTCTTGAGAAGTTTTGCATTGCCATGTTTATCAGTATGTTCCATTGCAACAACAACTTTTTTTGCGCCAGTCACTAAATCCATTGCGCCACCCATTCCTGGCACCATTTTCCCAGGTATCATCCAGTTTGCAAGATTACCTTGTTCATCCACTTGCAATCCACCAAGCACAGTCATATCAAGATGACCGCCGCGAATAATGCCAAAGCTAATACAAGAGTCAAAATAGCAAGCACCAGGGATAGCGGTAATAAAGCCACCACCTGCATTAATCAAATCCTTATCTTCTTCGCCCTGTGCAGGAGCAGGTCCAACGCCCATCATACCATTTTCAGTTTGAAAAAAAACAGAAGTGCCTTCAGGTATATGGTTTGCCACTTCTGTTGGCAAGCCAATACCGAGATTACACCAATCGCCATCTTTTAATTCTTTAGCAATGCGTTTTCCGATTAATGTTCTTTTATAATTCTTATCATTTCGATCCATTGTTTCCTCCTCAAGCTTTGATAATATAGTCTATAAAGATGCCAGGTGTAACAACATCTTCTGGATTAATATCACCAATTTCAACAATCTCGCTAACTTCAACTATCACTTTTTCTGCAGCAGTTGCCATAACGGGATTAGAGTTTCTTGCTGTTTTACTATAGACCAAGTTACCCATTTTATCAGCCTTTTCTGCCTTGATAATTGCCCAATCAGCACTGATAGGTTTTTCTAAAATAAACTGATTGCCATCGATTGTCAGCACATCTTTTCCTTCTTCAACCACGGTTCCTAAGCCTGTTGGGGTTAATACACCGCCAAGTCCTGCGCCCTTTGCACGAATTCTTTCCATTAATGTTCCTTGAGGGATCATTTCAACTTGGATTTCACCATTGTTATACTGATCTTGTATTGCTTTGTTTGTACCGAGATGTGATACTTGTGCAGACTTAAATTGTTTCTTTGACAACAACTTGCCAACACCCCTATCCTCATAATCAGATGCTATACAAATAAGGTGCAAGTCTTTAGTTCCAAGCTTGACAATCTCATCAATAATTGTTTCTGCACATCCAACAGCAAGAAAAGAGCCGAACATAATGCGCTCATTTTCTTTAATCAAAGATGCTGCAGTTTTTGCATCAATAATCTGTGGCATAAATACTCCTTTTATTATATTTTTTAAAATAATCTAAGAACAGCGTATAGTATAGCATTATAGATACCTATCAGCCCAAAACATGTATAAGAGAAGTATAAAACGTATTTATACACATATTCTTTAAAGTAACTTTTGATAATGCTAATATCAATTTTCTCATTGAGAGAATCTATTTTACCTTTAATATCCATGTTAAAAATCAAGAAAGGAATAAACTCTCTTGCTATCTTCTTCACCAGTGCTTTAGCGAGTTTTTCAGACCAATTAGCCAATAGATTTTTCATAAAGCCTGGGATCTTTTTATTTGAAAAAAACTGATTAATAGAGTCATGCATTGTTTCAAACAGCTTATCCTCAAATCTTGCTAAGTAGTTATTGCGATCATCTTCATCAATAGCATAATCCAGGTATTGCTCGACTAATTCTGTCAGCTTTTTTATCAACCATTTCTTTTTTCTTATAATTAAACCAGGTGTAAAAGGGATTTTGTATCCGAATAAATATTTCTGCTTTTCACAAAAGAAGTAGCAGTAGAATGCAGAATTAATCAAATATCCAATGCCAATATTTGCCAATAATATGATAATAAATTTTAGTAAACCTATAAGAAAAAACATAAAAACTCCTTATTAATATCTATGTTAAATCAATTATTAAAAACTACGACCAGCACCGCCACCACCTGATGAACCACCACCAAAGCCACCAAAACCACCACCTCTTGATGATCCACCACCACCACGACTCAATAATAATAGCAGCCAAAACAAGAATCGCCCTCTGGTAATTATAGTAAGAAAAATAATTATTCCTAATACTACGAGCAGACCTGTGCTTGATGAAGACTTTTCATCTACTTGCGTTACTTCTGCCACACCAGTAAGGGTTACACCTTTGTCATTAGCAATGATCTCACTAAAAACAATTGTTGCACTTTTCAATCCACTATCGAAGTCATTTTTCTTGAAGAAAGGCACTGCATATTCATCAAGCACTCTGCCTGCCTTTGCATCATTAATCAAGCCCTCAAGCCCATATCCAACTTCGACCTTTGTCTGCCTTTCTTCTTTTGCTAATAAGAACAGCAAACCTTCGTCATTCTTAGAACCAATTTTCCACTCTTTAAAAAGCTCGACAGCATAAGTATCTCTGTCCAAGCCCTGCATATTATCTACAGTGACAACTGCAATATCTACATTTGTTTTTTCTCGCAGCTCTGTCAGTAGATTATCTAATTCAAGCTTCGTTTCAGAGCTTAACACTCCTGCAAAGTCATTAACAAAACCTACAGGTTTGGGATATGTGACTTTTGCCAATAACAATAAAGGAATGATCAACAAACATAGAAATAAAAAGTGTTTTTTAAACTTCATTCAGTATATGCCCCATCTTGTCTTTTTTAGTTTTTAAGTAGTGATGATTAACATCATTAGGATGTATTTCTATTGGAACCCTTTCGACAATTTCAAGTCCATATCCATCAAGCCCAACGAGCTTTTTGGGGTTATTTGTAAGTAAACGAATTTTATTTAAACCTATAGCTTTTAATATTTGTGCACCAATACCATAATCACGCAAATCCGCATTGAAGCCCAGCTCGATATTAGCCTGCACAGTATCTCTGCCATTATCTTGCAGGTGATATGCACGAATTTTATTGATAAGCCCAATACCTCTGCCCTCTTGCTTCATATAAAGAAGGACGCCCTTGCCTTCATTGGCAATTGTTCTCATAGCAGAGGCAAGTTGCTGACCACAATCGCAACGTAATGAATGTAGTGCATCGCCAGTCAAACATTCAGAGTGCACACGAACCAAGGTCGGTTCATCATGATTTACATCTCCCATAATCAGTGCAATATGATATTCATTACTTACTGTACTTTCGTAAGTTCTAATAATAAACTCGCCATATTCTGTTGGGAGATTAGCTTCTGAAGCCATTTTAACAAGGCTTTCATGATTAAGCCTATATGATATCAAATCTTTTATAGTAATCAGGGGCAAACTATGCTTTTTAGAAAATTCATAAAGCTCAGGCAGTCTTGCCATAGTCCCATCTTGATTAATTATTTCACAAATAGCTCCTGCTGGCTGCATCTGTGCAATTCGTGCCAAATCTACAGCAGCTTCAGTGTGCCCTGCACGTTTTAACACTCCACCATCTTCTGCAATAAGAGGGAAAACGTGTCCTGGTCTGATAAAGTCTTCTTTTGTAGCACTTTGTTTGGCAAGCTCTCGCAAGGTAATTGAGCGCTCAAATGCTGAGATCCCTGTTGTTGTACCATGTGATGCATCAACACTGATGGTAAACTTTGTCCCATGTCGATCGGTATTCTTTTCAGTCATTAAGTTAATATCGAGCCTTTGGGCAGTTGCTTTTGTTATTGGTGCACACAAAAGTCCCTTTGCCTGACTAATCATAAAATTGACATTTTCTGGGGTCATTAGCTCGGCTATTCCAACTAAATCACCTTCATTTTCCCTACCTTCATCATCGACGACGATGATTAATCGACCTTTTTTAAGTTCTTCAACAGCATATTCAATACTTGAAAATTCAAATTCACCCATTTTATAATTTACCTTCTTTTTTTAATTGCATATAATATTCTATCGAGCGGTTATAAGTTTTCTCTGCTTCAGCTGGAAAATAGCAAGCTGGTAATTCGCCATTTACTCTATGCGAAGCTATACATTCACAACATTTGCCATGTCTTGGGCATGGATATGTACAATTACATGGTTGAACATTGTTACATTCCATATCTTCTATCTCCTTTTTATACCAACAAGGGTCAAATCATCATCAAGAGCCAATGAATTACCATAGTCTAATAAGCTATGCAAGACGTTTTGAAAATCCAAATTTTCATAAGATTTATTGGCTTTTAACACTTCAATCAAGCCTTCTCTACCCAACTGCTCACCTTCTGAATTCTTTATTTCAATTGCAGCATCTGAGTAGCAAATTAGCGCTCCTTTTTCAGGAAAACTAATACAATAATCTTCAAATTCAGCATCTTCCCACCAGCCTAAAGCTAAGGCTGAGTTTTCTAATTCGACAAATTCCTCATTATTAAACATTACTGGAAACACATTTGGACCTGCAGAGCTCCAATTTAATGTATTATCTTTAACATTCAAAATACCTAAAAACATAGTCAAATACTTATCAACAAAATTGACATTGATCAATGCCTTATTCAATTGTTCAAGTATATTACTTGGACGTGGGCTTATAGCAATTTTCTTTAGATATTGATTAAAGAATTCTTTAAGAAAAACTGTTACCAGAGATGATGCAACCCCATGCCCTGACACATCAGCAAGATAAAAAAGATACTGTGATTCAGATATTTTGATAAAATCAAGAAAGTCTCCGCCTAAGTCTTCACATGGATAATACTCATAATTAAAGCAATACCTATTTTTCACTTCTTGATTAGACAAGGGAAGCATGTTCATTTGAATCTTTCTTGCTGCTAATATTTCTCTTTTCATGCGATTATTGTTTTCTTTTACTTGTAAAAAAAGATCTCGCATCTTTAAATATTGCCTCACCCTCAGCTTGACTTCAAATATATCATAAGGCTTTGTTATCACGTCATTAGCTCCAAGTTGAAGTCCTTTTAGTTTAGATATTTTATCATTTAAGGCGGTAATAAGCAGGATAGGCACATCAAATGTTTTTGGATTATTTTTTATCTTTTCACATACTTCAAACCCATCCATGCCTGGCATCATGATATCAAGAAGCACAATATCAGGTACAGTATGTTCTATAAATTCCATTACTTCAAATCCAGAGCTGCACTCAAACAAACTGTATTCCTCTTCATAGAATGATCTTGAAAGAATCAGTCTGTTTACTGGTTCATCGTCAACTATTAAAACTACTGGCTTTCCTATAATCATTAAAACACCTCTCAATACAATATAATAAAAACCGCTTTTTTAATCAAGTAAAATCTTTATCTAAATAATCTAAAACTTGAACCATGTCAGTTGGAAGCGGCGAATTGAAGCATAAATGTGCGTTTGTTTTAGGGTGGACAAACTCAAGTTTATAAGCGTGCAATGCCTGTCTATGCAGATAATTAGTCAAAAAAGCTTTTAGCCTTTTCTGCAGTGCTTGCGGTGCTTTAGATAAGGTAATGGCAAGACTATTATATACGTCATCTCCCAAAACAGGCGAATTATTGTGTGCAAAATGGACGCGTATCTGATGTGTGCGACCAGTAATAAGTTCTATATCAACATAAGAAAAGTATTCATAATCTTTAATTAAGCTATACTTGGTGATTGCCAATTTGCCATCTGCACTTACAGCCATCTTTTTTCGATTCTGTTTACTACGAGCAATAGGTAATTCAATCACACCGTTTTCATTTGGTAATTTTCCAACTAAAATTGCCTTATACTTTTTGACAATCTCTCGATTTTGGATAAGATTCGCAAGCTGAGCGTGTATTTTATTTGTCTTAGCCACTAAAAGCAAACCAGAAGTATCTTTATCCAAGCGGTGCACAATTCCAGGTCTAAAAGGTTCTACGCAGTCTGACAACTCACCGCTGGCATAATGAATCAAGGCATTAACTAAGGTGCCTGTATAATTGCCTGGTGCTGGGTGAACAGCCATACCAGCAGGTTTATCAATTACCATCATACATTCATCTTCATAGACGATTTTTAAAGGCAAATCTTCTGCTTGAGGATTATTTATTGCTTGATTAATAACTGATTCTTCAATTCTTATTTCAAGAATATCTCCTTCAAGCACTTCTGTACTTTTTTTCTTATTTATTTTGCCATTTATTGTAATCTTCTCATCATCGATTAACCTTTCGATAAAGGCTCGTGAATAAAGCAAATCACTATCTATTTTGGATAAATATTTGTCAATCCGCATACCAAATACGCCATCATCTAATCTGACTGTGTGATTGATTATTTCCATTTACTTACTACTTTTTTCACTTGGATGCAAGTTGCTGACACAAGCGACAGCGCCGATAGGAACACCTCTTGAGTCACGAATCAAGCTACTTTTTATATTGATATGCTTTTTCAAAGAGCTAATATAATATGCCTGCGCATCACTTTTTGTATGTGTCTTTATAATTTCAAGCAGGTGTTTTTTGATGGATAGCTCAAAATCTGGTTGAAAGTGTGTATTTACAATATCAATATTCTCTTCAATATATTTAAAATGATTCTTAATAATATCGCTAATATAAATAACTTGCCCGCGTATATTGATTATTATAAAGCCACTTTCTGAGAGGTTGATCATACTTTGAATTCTATTACGATTCTCCACGATTTTCTCTTTTTTTAGATTATCATAATGCAAAATGATTTCTTGCATTTTTATCAATGAATTAAAAGTCTTTGATATCTCGGGATCGGCATCTAAAGGCATATCTACAAGAACATTATAGTTTCCTTTTGATATCTCTTTAATCAAAAACCTCACTGCTGCAAGCCCTCTGACAAACATATTATTCAGCCGTGTCATAAAGTAAAGTGAAAATCCAAATATCAATATTAAAGAGCCCCAAATAATATTGGATAGATCGTTTTTGAGGGCATAGTCTATATTGCTATTTGAGATATAAAAGAGTAAAGCGGTGCTTGTAATAATATTTATCGCTAAAATGATGAGTATAAATAGTCTTATTTTTGAAGATAATCCGAGCTTCATAAGCCCTCCTATGTAGTTTGAATAATCAGATCATTAATTCTGTTTTTTGGACCCAGCAATACCAAAACATCACCCTCATGAATAATATCATTTGCACCTGGCAAGTCATTGATTCGCCTTTCTATTGAGTTATCGCCATCTTCTGTAACAACTAATCTTTCTGATTTAATTGCAATGATATTGATATTTTTTTCAGAGGGCAAAGCTAATTCCTGCAATGATTTTCCCACATAATCTTTTGGTGCAATTAATTCGACAATGCTATGCCCGCTTGTTAAATCGATATAGTTTTCAATATTCTTTGATAAAAGAGTATTTGCCAATTGCATACCTATTTGTTCTTCAGGAAAGACTATATTTTGCACACCAATTATCTCTAATATCTTAGCATGCAGCTTATTATCTGCTTTAGCGTGTATGTATGCAACACCTATTTTCTTGAGAATTGCGCTGGTTAAAATACTTACCTCGATATTCTGACCAATTGCCAAAATTACTGCATCCATTTCATGTAATTGCAGCTGTTTTACTGCTATTTCATCGGTAGAATCTACTTTATATGCGCTTGTCACCAAGCTCTGAGCTTCATCAACAAGATTTTGATTATTATCAATTGCCACCACCTCTGCGCCATGTTTATAGAGAGTAGTTGCTACTGTCATTCCAAACTTGCCTAAGCCTATTACTGCAAATCTTGCCATTTTTTACCTCATATTTTCTGTGAATTGTGGTATATTACCAACATGTTAAATAGCCTATTTTTCTTAATAATCATACTATGCGCTTTCATTTTAATTATCCAATTTCTACGTTCTCTTGTGGAACTGCATATTTTAATGGTGTAACATGCTCTGACAGGAGAAATACCAAAGTTAATGGTCCAACTCTTCCAATAAACATTAATGTGATCAGCAATAGCTTTCCGACAGATGAAAAAAGGCTTGTGATACCCATGCTCAAGCCAGATGTACTAAATGCTGAAAAGACTTCAAAAAATAGCTTCTCAAAGCTAAAAGGTTCAATAAATGTTAAGATAAAAAAGATGCTTAAAACAAAAAATAGTGATAATGCTATTAATGCCATTGCCTTCAGGAGGGTCGTTTCTGAGATATGCCTATTAAATATCACTAAATCTCGGTTGCCCCTGATAACAGATATCACAGATAAGACAATAATTGCAAAAGTTGTTGTTTTGATTCCACCACCTGTAGAGCCTGGCGAGGCACCAATATACATCAAAATCACTGTCAGTAGTACAGTTGCAAAGTTTATATTTGCAAAATCGATCGTACTAAAACCAGCTGTTCTTGCTGTGACTGATTGAAAGTAAGAAGCAAGTACTTTTTCAAAGAAGTTTAATGCTTTGATAGTATAATTGTACTCTGAAATAAAGAAAAAGAGTGTTCCTAAAAGTACAATCCATGCAGTGGTAATGATTACAATTTTTGAGTGAAGTTTTAACTGTGAAAAGTGGCCTCTATGTTGAAAGAGCTTTTTTGAGTCGTTAATAACGATAAAGCCCAATCCACCAATTATGATCAAAGTGGTAATGACAATATTTACAATTGGGTTTGACTGAAATCGTATTAGATTGTCAGGGAACAAAGACATTCCAGCATTGCAAAATGCGGATATAGAATGAAATATTGCATAATACACTGCTTTAGTAAAACTATTTAACTCCCGATAAAAAGGATAAACTAAAAACACTGCACCGAGAGATTCAACACTAAAAGTAAAGAGCAAAACTCTTTTTAAAAGCAGAGCAAAGTCGACAGAATAGCTACGATCTAAAACATTTTGCATCAATAGTCCGCTCCTCAAAGATAGCTTATCTCTCAAGACAAGTACTAAAGAACTTGAAATTGTCATAATCCCTAAACCACCCATTTGGATCAACATCAGGATCACCATTTGCCCAAAACCAGAAAAATTTGTGCTGATATCTATTGTCAATAAACCTGTTACACACACGGCTGATGTAGCTGTAAACAGAGTATCAACATACATTAAGTTAACGCCCATTATCTGCATTTTTGGTAATAATAAGACAAATGAGCCGATCATTATTGCTGTAAAAAAGCTCATCACAACCCACAAAGCAGGGTACTTAAAGAGATTATTATATTTATTTGTATTTGTCTTCTTTGCAGAAAACTTATGCAATATTATGACTGTTTCTCTTACCAAAAAGTAGAATTGAACAAACTTTAAAGAATAACGCATCACAAAAAAGCTAATACAGATAAAAAACAGGTCTATAATTTGCCTTCGTATCGACTGATTAGAAAAGCTATCTCTCGTCAGAGCAAGCACAGTGCGCAATAAAAGCAGCACTATCAAGCTATAAGTATATATATTATTATAATGCCCTATCTCAGTACTGGCATGTTCTGGCACAAGCATTATTAAAAACAAATTTATTAATGCTGTTAACAGTAGTAGAAAATCAAAAGCTGCTATAAGTCTTTTCATTCTTTTATTAGGTCTAATACTCCTCTGACCTGGTCATTAATCTCTTGAATTCCTTGATTAGCATTTACTACAAAAAGCAGTCCACGCTCTTTAAAAAAGTCACAAAGAGGCTTTGTTTGTTCATGAAAAAGGTTTATTCTTTGATTTATTCCCTCTAATGAGTCATCAGTTCTGCGTATTAATTCATGCCCGCAGTCATCGCAAATACCTTCTTTTTTAGGTGGTTTTGATAGAATATTATAATCTCTATTACAATTAGAACATACTCGCCGTGCATCCATTCTGGCACGGGCAATATCATCTTCTAAATCAAAAAATATGACTTTATTGATATTGTGGTTTTCGACAAGATAGTGAGCTTGAGCCAATGTACGAGGGAATCCATCAAATATAAACCCCCTTTTTTTGCCACCTAATACCTTCTCTATTGTATGATAGACAATCTCATCTGGAACCAAATTGCCATTATCTATATAATGTTTTATTTCATTTCCTTTTTTTGTGTTCTTTGCAATCTCTTTACGAAACAAACCTCCAAGATTGATATGTTGCCAAGAATAATGTTTTGCGAGCAATTTAGCTTGAGTCCCTTTTCCACACCCTTGAATACCCATCAATACTACAATCATAACTACTCCTTTTTTATCTATAAATCAATAGTTTTTTTATGCCTTTTATAGTCAAGATATATTAAAACGAAAAAGCAAAGGTAATAAAAACCTATTTTAGCAGCAAGACTTTTTTAACTATCATGTTTTTATCATATTCACCACGTACAAAATAAATGCCATCGCTTAATGATTTGCCTGTTAAATCTTTAATACTTATCTTATGAATATGCTCGCCTTTTTGTGGCTTTATCTCTTTAATTTTCTGACCTTTAATATTATAAATGGATATTCTTCTAAGAGGGTCAGCGCTGTAATTTTCTATCTTCATAAATTGATCACTTGGTTTCATGGGATTAGGGTATATCACAAAACTCTTTTCAATCTCCACACAATCATTTGTTCCAACATTATTATCTATCTGATAATTAACAACATGCAAGCTGTCATCTGAAAAAGCACATTCTCCACGCACCCAGCTATTATTTGGTATTATTGTAGAAAATACAACTGCTTCATGAAAGTCATGACTGTTTGGTATCATCTCATATTCAATATCACCAATAACAAATTTTGCAATAATAGGGTATTGATATTGATAATCCACATAGCTTATTTTTACCTCGGTATTGCCTCCATTAGCGATTACTTCGGGTTGATAAAGGAAAGGAGGTGTATTGTCAGACATATTAAAGGACAAATCTGTAAAATTAATTACCGCTGGTGTACCGACATCTATTACAGGGGTCAGATCACTCAAAGAAGGTATTTTTGCAATAAAAGGAACCATTATGAGAGATTTTGAATAGCTGGGCCATGAACCAAAGTTCGGGTCATTAAGCAAAGTGTTCCAATCGCATTTCATAATTAGCATATTATTATTTGTTGTTACAGTTATAGACCCCACATTTTGAATATCAGACAAATCAATATTCTGAATATCATCAATACCACCAGCATTTAGTTTATATAGTCCTGGTGTAACCACACCGATTACATTCGCATTAATCAGTGCATAAACTGTAGAATCTGCGATGTTTTCAGGGTTTAACAATCCAACGCCATAGGCATAATAAGGACCTAAAATGGTACCATAATTTGGATAATTTCCTACTATGTTCACCATTCCAGCGGCTAATTGATCGTTACTATAGGCAAAATGAAAGCTCTTTAAATCAATTGTATTATCACCATTATTACTATTTTCATAAAGGGAGTCCGTGCTTGCTTCCACCATAATTGAGCGAACAAAATTATTATTAGCAAGCTTTAGAGGAGATAATATTCCAAAATAGTCTGTTTGTGTCGACAATGCTATACATGGGGCGTCAGCATCAGGTTCTGGGACACAAGCATAATAATTCAAACCATCTGGATTGTCAACCTGGACTGTCTGTAATTGATTGTTCTTCTTATAAATCATATTCAATGAAGTAAAGGGTGTAGATAGTCCTTCCCATTGAAGATGATATACATTTGTAGGGGTTTTTCCGCTATAGCGAAAATTATGCCATAAATTGATTTCTTGTGCAGATAAAATGCTTACAAGCATGATAATTGCCGCTAACAACACTATCTTTTTCATATAATCTCCTTTTTGTTTAAAATATGATTATGGCTATTCACAGCCTCACTCTGATATTTCATATTTAATTATTACGGTTTTACCTGCGGGTATTCGTGTGTCAAAACGAACGGTAAAATTCAACCCAAGCCTAACTTCACAATTATATATATCTTCAATTAATGTTTTCTTTTGGCTTTCCAAGCTCAGCCTCTTGTGTGTTAAGTTGCCTTGATTATAATCTTTATAACGAAATGTATTTTTATTACTTTTTACTTCTGCCGTTTCAAGATCATCACAATAAACCTCAATCTCCATCCCCTCTTCCAAAGCTTCACAATAAACATTCAACTTAACGGGATTATTATAGCCCCTTTTGCTCTTATAGACAATAGTGCTCTGTATATTGCTATTAATATATTGGTTTGCAAACTTATCAAATTTCCAGTTTTGTAGATCGGTATTTTTCAATTCAATACAATTAACTTCACCTTTATCTGCTTTAAAAGATCGAAAATCCATTTCAATTTTATTAATGGGTTTTGTTTGATCTGGGCTTACCTGATACTCTTTTGCAACTTGTAAAGTTGTTAAAAGCATCAAAGATATTAGTAATAAAAACTTTTTCATATCTCAGTTATTGGGACTCATTTGCCTTATTAATCCAAAGATTGATCCTGTCAACATTATCATTAATCCACTGATTGGCAATTTCTTTTGAGTCTGCATCAGCCTTTTCATTTTCTCTCATCATTTCAGTTATATCTGTTGTTGTGAGTTTAACTTGTTTTAAAAAAGCACTTATTTGCTTCAAATCTTTTGAAAAACCTTTTCTGGTATAGATTGTTGCCTTTTCATTTTCACCAAATACTTTTAGATTGTCTGTCAAAAAGTTAACTTTCATTATTGATGGCAACCAATGTGGGAAATAAGAAGTGAATAAGACAGGCTCATTTTTCTGTATTTTCTCGTTTACATATGTCAGCATTTCAGATTCAGTCTCAAATATTTTGACCTTAAAATCAGTGAGTGAGTATTTGTCTATACAGTCATAGACGCTCTTTGTCAAGACACAACTGGTATCAAATACAGCGATGATTTTTTCTCCTTCAATACTCTTTGATTTGAGCTGATCAATACTATTTACATCCATAAAAGCAGGAGCAGCCAAACCAATTTTAATTTCATCAAAATACTCTGACAAAAACTCAAGGCTATCTTTATATGCTTCAAATTGTTCTGCACTGGTATGCGGGAACCAAAGAGAAAAGCTGATATCTGCTCGTCCATCTGCCAATGATTTTGCAATATCATCTTCATGAACACCCACTAATTCTACATCCAAGTCTGTTTGAGATGAGACAATTGTTTGAATAAGGTTTGCAACTGCAATATCGTAACAATTATTACCATAAGCAATTTTGATTGACTGTATCTTTTCTTTTTTACTGCAAGACACTGCAAACATTACTAAAAGTATCATCAGACTTATTATAATTAAACGTTTCATACTAACTCCTATTTCATTTATTGAAAATATAATAATGTATATTATACAAATTTATGAATTATGTCAAATGATTTTTTATTGACACGGTATATTTCTTTTGATAGATTAAGATATGCGATTGCCTCATTCATCTGTTCACTTTTTAAAAAACAAAGTGACCCTCTATATATATAGGGCTTATAAAATGGGGTTTTTCAAAAACTATTTTCATCTAAATCAGCAGATGCCTACTACAAGCGGATCTACAGGCGATTTTTTTTTTGTATCAGCAACTATCCTTAGTTGGTTCAGATCAGCTGCTTTTCAGCCCTAAGATATCAGTTTTCAGTATTATTAAAGTCTGTAAACCTGGATTTGAGACTTTTGATTTAGAAATTTACAAAAAAAGTGAGAATATAATACCCTAATTTAAGCTAAATCTGTACTTTTTTGTCAGAAATCTATGTATTTTGGAGCTTTTTTACCTCCCTTTTGTTGGTCTATCCAAAATTTGGA
>JAKPKU010000189.1 GCA_029553545.1 Candidatus Cloacimonadota bacterium | reverse complement strand
ATGCCTTATTCAAAACATAAAACAGACGAAGTTAAAGTCTGTTTTTTAAAAAGCCTTCGTTATTATACCTTTTTTGGAGCTGGCTCAAAACATAAAATCCTTAAAAACCAGCGTAATCCGCGTCTATAAATCTTTTCCTTTCTAATTCAAAGATCTCATATAGGGCTTATAAAAGGGCTTTTTTCAAAAACTATTTTCACCCAAATCAGCAGATGCCTACTACGAGCGGGTTTAGAGATGATTATTTTTCAAAACAACTATCATTAGTTGGCACAGATCGATTACATTTCGTCTCTCAGTTCTCAGCTTTCAGTATTATTCAAGTCTGTAAATCTGAATTATGTATTAATCAACACCATCATAAATGGTGGGTGATGGAAGATTTGAACTTCTGACCTCTACGATGTCAACGTAGCGCTCTAACCAACTGAGCTAATCACCCACATATATTCATAATGTCAAAATACTTTTGTCTCAGAGTATGTCAAGAAAAAAAACATAGCAAAGGCTTTCTTGCTTACAATGTTACTCTATTAAAGAGTTTGGCTATCATGCATGCTTAAAATATATCCATTCCTAACCAGATCTTTGCAGCATCAATGATCCCATTTTCATGACAAGAGGGGATTTTATGATACTTATGTTTGATCTCTTCAGGTGCATTTTCAACTATAAAAGCATTACCAGCCCAATCTAATAAATCCAAATCATTATAATCATTACCTACAGCCATAACGTTTTGTTGATCAATATTTAAAAAATTACATAGTAATTGAGCGGTTTGTGCTTTTGAGATATTCTTTGGAAATATTTCTATCCAACGCGATTGATGATCCAAAGGCGATGTAGCATGAATAACAGAATAAGACTCTAAAATTTCTTGATCAAAAAAGCTAAAATCAGACTTTGGAGGCAGCACTGCCAACAGTTGAGAGGACTCTTTATAAACATAATTATCAGGCTGTGCTTGACGTGCATATTCTTGATAAATATCAATTCGATGATGAAAATCTGTATTGCCAGCAGAAAAGTGAAAAAAGTCAAAAAAGTGATTATCGGGTATCTTATCGTGTATCATAAAGTCTATCTCTCCCTCAATTAATCTGGTAGCAATAGCTCTTGTTTCTTGATGGCTAAGATGGCTGTGATAGAGTAATTCTTGGGTTTGCCAATTCAATAAACCCGCCCCTGATGACAATATCAGATAATCAATAGGAAAAGAAGGAGCAATGACCTTCTTTGCTGTAAAAAGAGACCTGCCCGTGGCAATGGCAGTAATTATACCTCTTTTTCTTAAATCGTGAAATAGATCTATTACCTCTTGGTTCACTTGTCTATTTTGCCCATAAATTGTGCCATCAAAATCACTTATCATTATTTTCTTCAAAATACACCTCTATCATATAATAAATATATTTTATAGATTTGCAATTTATTTCCTATTTACCTTGACAAAAGGAATTATTTTTGCTATACTTAAGTTAGAGAAAAACAAGGAGGGTAAAATGATTAATTATATCAAATTTGCTTTAATAACACTATTAGTATTATTTGCCTTTGCCTGTCACAAGCAAAAACCTAAATCTAAACCCACTATTGTAACTACAATTTACCCTTATGAGCTGATGGTCAGACAAATTGTCCAAGATAAAGCAGATGTGTATTGCCTTATACCGCCAAATTCATCTCCTCATACATATTCACCTCTGCCAGAAGATATTGTGCTTATTGATAAAGCAGACTTAATTTTTGCTAATGGATTGGGCGCTGAGCCACAATTTGAAAAGGTTTTTAAACCTCTTGGAGATAAAGTAGTAGAAGCCTCATCTTTTATACCTAAAGCAATCTTAGAGTACGAATTACGCACTAATCAAAAGTTTAGTTTTAATATCAAGGATGAACATGCACATGAACTGAATCCCCATATTTGGCTACATCCAGAAAACTTGATTGACATGGCAAGAGGCTTTACATCACACATAAGCACTATCATGCCTGAGCATAGAAAGTTTTTTGAACATAATCTTGAAGAGCTGGTAAATGATATTACAAATGCAGATCGTAATATTATTAAAGAGAGGGAAAAGCTCAATTCTATTAAGATTATTAGCTTTCATGATGCCTTTTATTATTTTGATTTAAGGTACCATATTCAATCGTTTGGCTTAATTCAAAAGTCGCCTGGACAAGAGCCCACAGCCCAAGATTTAGAAAAAATCGCTCAGACAATAGTCGCCGATCATATTGAACTTTTGGTAACAGAGCCTCAATTGAACCCTAAGGCTGTGCAGATCTTAGCTAAGAACTTTAATTTACCAATAATTTCTTTGGATCCGCTTGGTCAAAGCATTGATGCTCATAAAGTGTCTGATTTACTCACACTTAATTGGGATATTATTTATAATGGATTAAAATGATAGAAATAAAGGATCTAACCTATCGCATCAAGACCAAGACCATACTTGAAAATATCAGCGTCAATATTGCTGATGAAGAGTTTGTTGCGATTATCGGACCAAATGGAGCAGGTAAATCCACTCTCCTCAAGTTGATGCTCAATTTATTGCCTTTACAAGAGGGAGAAATATTCATTAATCAACAAAAGCATACTGAGTATCTGAAGAGTCATCAGCTTGCTTACTTGCCGCAAAAAGAGTCTTTTGTGGTAAATTTCCCACTCAAAGTTATAGACCTTGTGCTCATGGGGCGCATCTTTAACAAAAGGCATTTTATGCGTTTCAGTAAGCATGATAAAGATATTGCCATTGCCTCATTGAAATTATTGAATATTGAGGGCTTTCAAAATAAATTTATCTCAAATCTGTCTGGCGGAGAGTTTCAACGCGTCTTATTGGCAAGAGCATTGGCAACAGAGTCCAACTATATTTTTCTCGATGAACCAGAAGCAGGTATCGATAAAATCGGTTTAGCAGGGTTTTATGAATTGCTCAGCAAGATTAATGAGCAAGGGAAAACGATTATTGCTGTGTCTCACGACCTCGACAAGCTATCTGAACATTGTAAATTAGTAGTATGTTTAAACAAAACAATGCATTGCCACATCAAGCCTGATAACAATATCAAGCAAATTGTACACGAATTTATAGAAAGTGCTAAATAAGTGTTTTCATTTTTAACAATAGAGTTTCTTCTTTTTTCTTTTATAGCAGGGATATTGTCTGCAATTTCTACTTCTCTGCTCAGCGTATTTGTCACCTTAAAGAAAATATCTTATATGAGCGAGGCATTATCACATATCTCTTTTGCAGGTATTGCTTTGGCTATTCTACTGGGCTTATCATTAAATATCACCAGTACCATTTTCGTGCTGTTTATTGTTGCGATTATACTGTATATTTCTCTGCAATATAATCTTGAAGAGTCCAATGTCACCATGCTTTTAATGTCGGTTTCTATGGCAGTGGGTATTATTCTTCTCTCTTTTAAAAAAGATTATGTGGTCGATGTGAGCTCTTATATGTTTGGCAATATTCTTTTGATCAATAAAGAAGACTTATATTGGCTAACTGCCCTTATTATCATCAACTTACTGTTTATCATCGCCTTTTATCGTGAGATAATCTACACTGTATATCATGCCTCAATCGCAGAATTTTACCATGTGCCAGCAAAGCTCATTACAGTCCTACTTTTAACGATTCTTGGCATAAATATCGCCATTTCAGTTAAAATAACAGGTATCGTGATGATCACTGCTCAGCTAATTTTGCCAGGTATGATCAGCCTCAATATAACACGCACAATACCCAAGGCTATTATCATTAGTGTTTTGTTTTCTGCTTTTGCTTCGGCTTTTGGTTTTCTGCTCTCATTTCATTTCAACTTACCCTCAGGAGCGGTGATAGTCGTAGTTTTATTTGTCTTGTTCCTACTATCTTTATCCTTTAAAAGACTATTTCTCAAGGAGCATTAATGAAAAAGAGTATTCTGGTAAGTGCCTGTTTACTCGGTGTAAACTGCAAGTACAATGGTGAAAATAATGCACAAAAGAAGCTCATAGACTATTTTGAAAGCCACCCCGATTATTGTTTTATTCCTATATGTCCTGAGCAGCTTGGAGGATTGGCAACCCCACGAAAGCCTTGCGAGATGCAGCAGAGTAGCCAAAAAGTGCTCACTCAAGATGGAGAGGATAAGACATTTGAGTACCAAAAAGGCGCTGCTGAAGCACTGTACATAGCCAAACTTGCAGGGGCAAAGCTGGCAATACTAAAAGAAAAGAGCCCATCTTGCGGTGTGCATTTTATCTATGATGGCACTTTTCAAAGTATTAAAATAGCGGGACAAGGCGTGTCTGCAAAGCTCTTATCTGAAAACGGTATAGAGATTATCAGTGAAGAAGATCTTGATGAGTTTAACTGGTAAAATTGGCAATAATAAATTGATGTTTTTTGTCCATTTTGAGGATGAATAAGACAGCATTTTTCTTGCCTTTTTTGATCTTAATTTTCTTTCTAAAGCTCTCAACAGTCTCAGAAAAACCACGTGTTTTGATATCTAAATAGCCAATATCATGTTCAGCTATAAAGGCATTGAGCTTTTTGAGAGAGAAATCCATGATAGAAAATACCTCGTATCTCTTTACAAAAGGGCTCTCAATCGTAATATCAGAGGTGAGCAATGCTAATTTTTGATCGATCTTATTCAGATTGAGCTTGGCAGCAAGGTTTTCTATCAGGTGTGCTTTGATAATAGAAACTACAGGCTCATAGAGATATTTCTTGATCGCTATTACATGTGTGTTCTTTTCATTATCTTCGATAAAAGAGATATTTTCAGGCAGTAATACGCACTTTTTAGCTTTGGATTGAGACAAGTCAGCGGAACAAAAGAGTATTTCTTTTAGTTCATTATGCTCTTGTACAAAGTGTAATTGCCCATCTTTGAAGAAATCATATTTATCATAATCGAGCATGGGGGAGAGCTTGATGGCATATTTGGAGTATTTTTGGGCGATGCCCTCTAATGCAGTCAAGTTAGGCGACATATTAAAGGGGTTATTTGATCTTTTATCATCAAACCGTCTATCAGGGTCGATAAAGATGCATTCTACAGGCTCAGTAAAGTCCTCAGCTTTCATATTTAGAAAGTTGATATTTCGGTCGGGGTAGAGGCTCATATTGTATTTGGCAAAGGAGAGTATTTCTGGCGATAAATCAATGGCAAAGCATTCCGTTTTATTCTTAGCAATAGCCCAAAGATCCATGCCAATACCACAACATAAGTCTGCACACTTGGTAAATTCTTGCATAATTGAGCCATTATACTCAGCAACTGCATACGAGGATGCCTGCTGTGCATTCTTTTCTGTCAAGAGCCACTTGTCAGTTATTTGTAATTTCTCTTTGTATTTAATCTGCAAAGATGCGCTGGTAATCAATTCGCTAATAGGAGCAGTGGGATTGTCATTTGCCCACTTTTGTATTTGATTAATACTTGGTCTTAAGCTCTTTTGCAGCAGGCTCTTTATTTCTTGAAAGAGCTCGGTATTGATCCAGTTTTGTAAATGCATAAAAAAAAAGCTGTCATCAGACAGCCTTTTAAAATGTGTGTTAAATTACTTTAAAAGGATAAATCTTTTAATTGATGTGAATTTGCTATTACCACTTAATTCAGCAATATATGTACCTTCTGGTAAACGCATATTTCTGTAATCTGTGCCATCCCATGAAAAAGAGTGTTTACCTTTTTCTAATTGTCCTGTGAAAAGGCTCTTGACGACAATGCCTTTTTCATCTGTTATAACTAAGCTTATGCTTGAAGATGATGGTAATGCACAAATAATTTCTGTATAATCTTTCATTGGATTGGGTGTTACAACCACATCAATTTCTTGAGACTGTTTTGCATTGGCAAAGAGAGATAAAGCAAGTGTGAGCAAAACCAATAATAAAGTAACCCTTTTAACGTTAATCATGATACCTCCACATATTTTATTACCTATTTATCAAGCAAAAAATGTTCCAAATATTTAATTTCTGCAATTAATATGCCTCCATAGATCCCTGCTTGATTGCCGAAGTTTGCTTTAGTGATCAGTGTTCCTTGATAATTAATTGCCAGATATTCTTTTATTATATTTTGTAAAAAAGAAAAATCAAAATTGGGTATATCGACGACTCCTCCGCCGATACAAACCACATGCGGGTCGAGAATGGTTATTGCATTGGCAATTGTCACCCCAAGGTAGGTCAGCAATTCTTCAACTTTTCTATGTACTTTACTGTTTACATTTGTTAAATCAAGGAGATCTGCAATGCTCTTAATCTCCAGTTCAGGAAAGCTTTCATTGCAGATAGCCAGCATTGAATTTGCTGAACAGTATGCTTCTGCGCAGCCAATTTTGCCACATTTACACTTCCTGCCATTGATGTTTACAATAGTATGTCCAAGCTCCAAAGCTGAATGATTTTGTCCATGGTAGATCTCATTATTGTAGACAAAGCCTGATCCTATGCCTGTACCTATTGTGATGCCTAAAACGTTTTGGTCAGCGTGTTTGGAGGCTTCTGCATAGCACATAATATTGGCATCATTTTCGATATGAACTTTTATATTATTTCTTTTTTCAATCTCTTTTTTCATCTCTATGTTTACAATATTTGGCAAGTTTGGTGTAACTCCTGTTACCACTCCTCTTTCAACATTGACAGTTCCTGGTGTTCCCATTCCAAAGTATTCAATCTTTGGCTCTTTTTCTTTGATTATTCGTATAGCTTCGCTAATTACACCAAAGATGTGTTCATTGTTGTCAGGCTTTGCTATTGCGATTCTATCATGGAAAACAATACCTTTGGCTTTATTTCCATAGGCATATTTTAAGAATGATCCACCAAGATCTAATGCACCAAATAGTTTTTGCATTTACAACCCCTTAATTTAATAGTATTGTCTATTTCCATAGACTTTCCACTGTCCATTTATTTTCCTAAAAAAGCTCATATCACCGTTTTCATCAGGCTCAATAAAATGCGTTTGATTGCCATATTTTGAATAAGTTGCCAGGAAATATACAACTGCAAAGTCTTCATCTATTTCTATATGCACATCTGAAATATCAAGATAAGTGAAAGCCGTCATCCTGTCTTGCCAGATAAATTTCTCTTCAAACTTATACTTACCCTTGTGTAAAAAATCATTGTCATACTCATACATTATTTTGGCAATATCCAGTTCATTAAAGCCGTCTTTAATGTTAAGTAATACATTATTTATCTGTGACTTCGCTATATCTTCATTTGATAATTCAGTTAAACAACTATTCAGAAAGAGTAGAGTCAATAATAAAAAGAGTATCTTTTTCATAAGCCCTCCGTACAAATATAGCTTTTGATCTTTTCAATAATATTCATTTCTTGTTCTTCATCTATTGCCTCCAAGCTGAGTACTGCAATGAGATTGAGGCAGTCCATAAGTCTGGCATGATTTTGCCAATTATTATTTAAAGGATTTAGAGATACATTATTATAAGCTTCAGCAAAGAGTCTCGCTGTCTTTCTGGGGAAAAGCTCAGGCTCTCTAAAAAAACGACCAATATCAAAGAGGCTCGGCATTGCAAGAGCCCCTTCCCAACCGATAATTGCCTGATATTTATTGCCTAAAATAAGTATATTTTCTGCGGTAAAATTACCGTGAGAGAGTACAAAGCTTTCTGCTATCTCTTCGAGGTCTGCGCTTTTGCTGTGTAAAAAGTCTTCCACTCTCTTTGCCAAGTCAATGCCTAATCTCTTACCTGCCAGCCCATGCAAAAAAGATAAATGCCACTCATTCATTGGCAGATTTAGCGCAAGTGGCTCGAGCTGTACATTCAATTCGCCTGGCTCATTATAAGCAGTACGATGAACAAGTGCCAAAGATTCAGCGATATTGCTCACAATATCATTGCTGAGCTCTTTTTTATTTTGCAGAAAGCTTTTTAAACTCACGCCTTCAAGATGCTCAGATATTTGATATGGTTTGTCGATAATATTGCAAGATTCATTGACATAATACACTTCTGGTAGTGAGATAATCTCCTGCAAATAATGAGATAAGATCATTTCTTTTCTACATAAGATGTCATTTTGAGGGAATATCTTCAGAGAATATTTGTCTTGATTATTACTCTCATAAAGCGTGAAAAGCAGGCTGCCGTCTGGACTATTTTTATGTGCAATAAAGCTCTTTATATTGATGCTTGCATCAAATTCTTGGAATAGCCTTCTAATTAGTGTTAAGTCTATTTGCTTGAGATTAGAACTCATTATGCTTGCTTCTCCTTTGATCTTCACGGTTTAGCTGTTTTTCTTGTAGAGAGTCTCTTTTATCATAGAGTTTTTTACCTTTAGCTAAAGCAATTAAGACTTTGCACTTACCACTTTCATTAATATAGATTCTTTTTGGAATCAAAGTCATGCCTTGCTCTTCTGTTTTGTGCTTCATCCTTTTAATTTCGCGGGCATTTAAGAGGAGTTTTCTTTTTCTTTCAGCTTCGTGGTTAAAGTAAGAACCTTTTTCATAGGGGCTGATGTGCAGATTAAAGAGCCAAACCTCATTATTGGCATCAATGCGAGCATATGAGTCTTTAAAATTGACCTTTCCCTCGCGAATAGACTTGATTTCTGTGCCCTTTAAGACAATGCCAGCCTCCCATTCTTCGACGAAAAAGTATTCAAATTTTGCTTTTCTGTTTTCTATATTCATTTTTTCACCTATTTATAATAATCAATAAAAACAATATAATCAAGTTGACATATCTTGTAAAGCTTTTTTTTGCCAGAGGGTTTTTTTGTAACTACAACTATCATTAGTTGACTCAGATTAATTACATTTCATCTTTCAGTATTCTTCAAGTTTGTAAAGCTGAATTATGTATTAATTAATATCCTTATTTGTATAATGACTACTGAATGCATGCGATGAGATAATAGATTTAATCAATCAATTTCCCAAAGTACAATTACCAAACCGAATATTGATAGCCTACTTCGCGAGCGTAGTTGAGACGGGTACGCCTACTTTTTTTTCAACTTGTATGTAGCAATATGATGGGCGAAAGATCTATAGCCTGCTTTTATTTCAGGGTATTTTTCAGTAAGCATCTTATATACGAGACTTTTGATTTAGAAATTTACAAAAAAAGTGAGAATATAATACCCTAATTTAAGCTAAATCTGTACTTTTTTGTCAGAAATCTATGTATTTTGGAGCTTTTTTACCTCCCTTTTGTTGGTCTATCCAAAATTTGGA
>JAKPKU010000188.1 GCA_029553545.1 Candidatus Cloacimonadota bacterium | reverse complement strand
TCCAAATTTTGGATAGACCAACAAAAGGGAGGTAAAAAAGCTCCAAAATACATAGATTTCTGACAAAAAAGTACAGATTTAGCTTAAATTAGGGTATTATATTCTCACTTTTTTTGTAAATTTCTAAATCAAAAGTCTCGTTCATGCATCGATAACAGCGAGGGATTTTTTTAAAAAGAGGAATTATCATACAGTAAAAGAGCAGGAAGTGAATATTGCTGGAGTATTGCTGAGGAACTATCTTATGGAGAAGTGTTTGTAGTTTTATGAGATATAAAAAAAGCTCCCTTGCGGGAGCTTTTCTATTTGCTTATATTTTAGTTGAAATCGTCAAAATCATCTTCAGAGATGTCCCCGAGTGGTAATAATTGCTCTGGGTTTACTTCATATGATTTATTCTGTTTATAACTGTGCTTGTTATTTGTTAATTGTTTTTGTCCGCGTCTATCTGTGATTTGTTGTTGGGCTGTACGAGAAGTACGAGTTCTTGATGTTCTTCTGTTCAAATTGAATTGTGCAACCATATTGTTGAGTTCGGCAGCTTGGCTGTTTAATTCTTCTGCTGCAGACGCAGATTCTTCGGCATTAGCGGCATTTTGTTGAGTCACTTTATTCATCTCTTGAACAGCAGTGTTGACTTGTTGTACACCTTGAGATTGTTCTTGCGAAGAAGCAGCGATTTCATTGACAATATTTTTCACTTTGCCAAAGTTATCTTTTATTTCAACAAATGATTTATTAACTTGTTCGACAATTCTTGCGCCGAGTTCAGCATTTTTGGTAGATTCTTCGATCAAATCATTTGTATTTTTTGCAGCTTCAGCACTACGTAAAGCGAGGTTTTTCACTTCTTCAGCCACGACAGCAAAGCCTTTGCCAGCTTCACCAGCGTGAGCTGCTTCAACTGCTGCATTGAGTGCTAAGAGATTGGTTTGGAATGCAATCTCGTCGATAGTCTTGATGATCTTGCCAGTTTCTTGTGAGGACTTGAGTATTGAAGTCATTGCATCGCTCATCTTATTCATAGCAATGCCACCCTCATCAACAGATTCAACCGCCTTATCAGCAAGGTTTAGTCCGATCTTTGAATTGTCGGTATTATTATTAGTGAGAGAGTTAATCTCTTCCATTGAGCTGGAGATTTCTTCGAGGGCGCTTGCTTGCTCGCCTGTTGCTTCTGCTAATATTTGAGAGCCAGAGCTGATTTGAGTTGATGCTGAACCAATTTGTTCAACAGCCATGTCAACTTGCAATAAAGATTCTTCGAGGTTTTCTGCTGCAAGATTAATATCTTTTTTAAACGTATCAAGATCGCCCTTATAATTACCAATTACGCGTGATGTCATATCTTTATGGGCGAGTTTGTTCATTACCTGCATTGCTTCATTGATAGGCTCGACAATAGCATCTAAGACGTCATTTAACCCGCCGACAATATCTCTGTATGCGCCCTTATGCACATCAGCGTTAGCACGATCTTGTAATCTACCGCTCTTTGCTGACACTACAAGTTTTTCTGCATCATCTATCATTGCTTGAATGTTTCTGCTCATATTGCCCATAGCTCCCATTAATTGTGCTGTTTCGTCATTATAGGTAATATTAAATGAGACATTGACATCGCCAGCAGCAATCTTATCAGCTGCATTAACACACTGGTTGACAGGATTGATAATAGATTTGGTGATCCAAAGAGCTAAGATAATAGCAAGAATAACAGCTATGACTATGGCAACGATAATGATGATCATTGTATTTGTGATATTATCGCCTGTTTCTTTACCTGCTCTGCTCATTTCTGCCTTGATGATATCAGAGTATTTGCCAATATATTCAAAGTATTGATTTTGTATATCACGCATTTCATACTTTAAGTGATTTTCTGCTGCTTCTTTATTATTGTTTTTCAAATAATCGAGAAAGATATTTTGATGCTTTACATATTCTTCTCTTGTGCTTAGAAGAGTATTATATATTTCAACCTCATTTGGGTCTGCTCTATTAACAAGAGGGTCAAGAGTTTCAAAAAGCTTTGCAATTTCACTTCTGGAGCTTGAAATCAAGTCTCTATCTCTTTGATTATCGGCTTCTAATTTGAATATTATGAGGTTTCGCATTGCTCTTGCATAAATATTTACATTATCCATGATGCCATTTATCGTTGTGTCAACAATATAACTATTTGTGGTTAAGTAGGTAACTTGGTTTCCAATATTAATTAATCTTGTTATTGCTAATAAAGCGATGATTATCATAATAATAATTACGGCAGAAAAGCCATAAATTAGTCTTTTTGTTATAGTAGAATTTTTAAACATTTTTTACTCCTTATTTACTTTCTTTTGAGATAATAGATAATTCTTCTTCTGTTAATACTCGGTTGATATTCAGCAAGGTAATGACTTTTCCTTTTACTTTTGCTATGCCCGCAATATACTCAGTATTTAATTTTATACCAAAATCAGGTGTATTCTCAATATCTTCTTGGCTAATGTCCATCACTTCGAGCACTTTATCGACAATTGTGCCGATGAAAATTTCACGATTACCACTTTCTACTTTAATAATAACTATACTTGTTCTGTCAGTATAGTCTTCAGAAGGTAGGTGAATTTTTTTCCTTAGATCAATAACAGGTATGATTTTGCCTCTAAGATTGATGACACCTTTGACAAAATCAGGCGTTTTGGGTATAGGGGTGATATCTGGTATGGCAATGATCTGCAGAATGCGATCAACATTGATGCCATACAGCTCATCAAGAAGGTTGAAAGATAAGTATTTTCCATTTAAGTCAAATACTTCGTTCTTTTTGATAGCTTCAGTCATTTAGACCTCCTTTTAATAATCATTCTAATATTGAGAGCTTTGAATTAGAAAGCAGACAATAAATATAGTTAAAATATTACTTGACAATAATATAGGGTATCATAGAATGGCATTAATTAAAGAATAAAAGAGGTGTTCAATGT
>JAKPKU010000170.1 GCA_029553545.1 Candidatus Cloacimonadota bacterium | reverse complement strand
TGATATTATTGTAAAAAGGCATTTTTTCTTATCCTTTTTTGTTATTTTTGAATAATTACGACCTCTCTAAAAATGAAAATCAAAATCTGAACTTTATGAATGCTTTTATTGTCAATATAACGGCTTTATTCAACACCCTCTTAAGGTACAAAAAAACGGTATTGGATGACCCAATACCGTTTACAAATAGCATTGTTTATTTTTCAAAGAGGGATGCGATTCCCATGCCGCCACCAATACAGAGGGCAGCAAGTCCTTTTTTCTTGTTTACTTTTTTCATTTCATGAAGGAGAGAAACGATTATTCTTGCGCCACTTGCGCCAATTGGGTGTCCAAGTGCAATTGCTCCGCCATTAACATTTATAATTGCAGGGTCAATTTTGCCAACTTCTTTTTCCAAGCCCTTCATTACTGATAATGATTGTGATGCGAAAGCTTCATTTAACTCTGCAAGCTCTATATCTTCGATCTTCCAGTTTGCTTTGTTTAATGCTTTTTTGATTGCAGGGACAGGACCATATCCCATGATTGAAGGGTCCACGCCTGCTGATGCTGAATTTACATAGTAAGCTAAGATATCAAGATTCAGCTCTTTTGCTTTTTCTTCACTCATCAATAGAATAATTGCTGCACCATCATTGATGCCAGAAGCATTAGCTGCAGTCACTGTTCCATCTTTTTTGAATGCTGGTCTAACTTTTGCGAGGCTTTCAACAGTGACGCCTTTTCTTGGAAATTCATCTTGATCGATTACTATTGGATCGCCTTTTCTTTGAGGGATAACAATAGGAACGATTTCGTCTTTAAATCTACCCTCAGTCATAGCCTTTTCTGTTTTATTTTGGCTTTGAGCAGCAAAGGCATCTTGCTCTTCTTTACTTATGTTGAATTGTTCGGCGAGGTTTTCAGCTGTGATACCCATATGATAGTTATTAAAAATATCACTAAGTCCGTCCTTTATCATTGAGTCTATGACGGCTTTATCGCCCATTTTAGCGCCCCATCTTTCATCAGGCAGAAGGTAAGGGCTTTGTGACATATTTTCAATACCGCCAGCTAAAATGATATCTGCTTCTTCATTAGCAATCATCATAGCTGCCAATGTTACTGCTTTCATGCCAGATCCGCAAACTTTGTTGACTGTATAAGCTGGTGTGGTTGCAGGGATGCCTGAATGAATGCTTACTTGGCGTGCAACATTTTGTCCTAATCCAGCACCCAAAATATTGCCAATAATAAATTCATCGATTTGTTCAGGTTTCACTTTTGTTTCTTCAAAAATACTCTTTACAACGTTTACTCCTAAGTCAACAGCAGAAACATCTTTGAATACTCCACCAAAGCTGCCTATCGCAGTCCTTTTTGCTGATACAACTACTACTTTTCGCATAATCTACTCCTTTTTTATATATTATGATAAATGTTTTTCAAGTCTTCAATACTAAATGCATATGATTTATTACAGAAATGGCATTCTGCATTGATTGTCTCATTATCTTCTATTAGTTGGGCAATTTCATCTTTACCCAACAAAGATAAGCCTTTACTAAACCTCTCTCTTGAACAGTTACATTCGTATTTAACACCGTGGTTTTCTGTTATTTCTGTTAAAAAACCCTTTAAAACAAAATTATTGATAAGCTCTTCAATCGAATAATCCATGTCTAATAAATCGGAGAAATTTGGCAGTTTCTTGATATTATCTTCAAGTTTATCGATTATATGCTCGGGAGTGTTTGGCATCAATTGTACCAAAAACCCACCTGCTTGTTTTACAGTGGCGTCGTCATTCATTAATACTCCAAGCTGAATTGCTGTGGGAATTTGCTCGGACTGGGAATAATAATAAGCAATATCCTCAGCAATTTCACCACTAATAATGTTTGTTTGCCCAATATATGGCTTGGAGTCGCCGATTGAACGAATAATATTTAAGACGCCTTTTCCGACAGCGTCTGATGCTTTAAATACCTTTGTTTTGTCTAAATCAATTTCATAACTTGGATTATTGGTATAACCTTTAATTGTATTGTCACCTGTGGCAGTAACCAAAAAGTCACCAGCAGGTCCATCTCCAGCAAACTTAATAGTAAGCAAGTCATTTTTGTTTTTTAAATCTTTACTCATCAACAAGCCCGCAATGAGAGTTCTGCCGAGAATAATTGAATTAGTGTATGATAATTTATGAATCTTAATTGCCTCATTTACCACTTCATTAGCCCTTACAGCAAAGAAGCGAATGCATTTATCTTTTGTAATTCCTCTGATCAGATAATCTTTCACATAAACCTCAATGTCTAAAGTGTCTTGTTCCAGTTAAAACCATAGCTACTTCAGCTTGATTGCAGCAATCGATTACATCTTGGTCGGCGACGGACCCCCCTGGCTGAATTACTGCTCTTATCCCTTTTTTTGCTAATAATTCTAATGAATCAGTTTTTGGGAAGAAGCCATCAGAGGCACAAACAGCATCTTGCAGATCAAATCCCATTTCTTCAGCACGGTCTAAGGCTATTTTCATGGCATCTACTCTTGATGTTTGTCCAATTCCTAAACCTATCGTCTGTGTGCCTTTTGCTAAGCATATAGCATTAGATTTAGCTTTTGCAACCACTTTCCACGCAAATAGTAGGCTCCTCAAGTTCTCTTCACTTGGGATCTCATTTGTTACATAGCTCCATTTTTCATTATTAATGTCAACATTATCGGCTTCTTGACACAGATACCCGTTAAGACAGCTCACAACGTTTCGATGAGATTTAAGCTTATACAGCTCTTCCTTTTTGTAAATAACTATTCTTCTATCTTTTTTCTTTTTTAAAAAATCTAAAACATCATTATCTAATGCTGGAGCGATAATTATCTCTGTAAACACTTTATTAATGGCTTTTGCACATTCCAAGTCAAGCGTGTCATTGACAATTATAATGCCGCCAAATGGAGAAATGGTATCTGTAGCGAAGGCTTTTTCATATGCCTCCAAAAGAGTATCTGCGGTTGCCACACCAGATGGATTAGTATGCTTAATAATTGCGACAGCCTTTTCATCAAAATTAATGATGAGTTTAAGTGCTGAATCAATATCCAAATAGTTATTGTATGAAGGTTGTTTTCCATGCACGACCTCAATGATATTGTCGTATTGGCTCTCATAAAAGCCAGCATTCTGATGGGGGTTTTCGCCATATCTGAGCCTAAGCTTTATAGGCTTGCCAATAGTTAAAATATTCTCATTTTTATGTTTATATTCTTTTCTAAAAGTATCTGCAATAAGGCTGTCATAGGCAGCTGTATGCGAAAAAGCTTTGTGTGCCAAATATTCCCGTGTCTCTATTGTTGTGCATGGGTTCTTTTTTAATTCGTCAATGATCAAAGTATAGTCATTAGGGTCTGTAAGGATATTCACAAATTGATAATTTTTGGCAGCTGCACGGATTAATGAAGGTCCGCCAATGTCGATATTTTCTATTTTTTCATTCCAATCTGACATTGGATTATTAATGGTTTTTTCAAACGGGTACAGGTTTACAGCAACTAAATCAAAGAAAGCAATATCATTTTCTTTTGCTTGTTTTACATGATCTTCATTTGTTGGTATTGCTAATATCCCTCCGAATATCTTTGGGTGCAGAGTCTTTACTCGTCCATTCATGATTTCAGGAAACTCAGTCACCGATGATACTGCTTTTGCTGGAATTTTTGCCTTTTTTAATGCGTCCAGTGTCCCACCTGTTGAGATAATCTCGTATCCAAGACTGACAAGCTCTTTTGCAAATTCTGCAAGGTTACTTTTGTCTGACAGGCTTATTAAAGCTCTTTTCATTTTCATCTCCATTTATTGTTTATTATTATTTTCACATTCAATTTTTTCTTTAATGAGATCGACCAATTCTTGGCTCTGGCTCTCATTTAAAGGTATGTCTTCTTCTATAAATAATTCTTTTTGCTCTTCAATAATTATTTTGATAGTCTTTTGTACAATCACTTGTTTTTTATTCTTATTTTTTGTCTTTGAGGATAATAATAATACGCCGCTTAAGGTTATAATCCAATTGGCATATATCCAAAAGAGAAAGATTGGGAAAGCGGCTATAACACCGTATAGCACGTGTATTCGTGTCATATTATTGATATACCAGTCAAATCCATTTTTGAGGATAAACCAAATAATTGCGATAATAATGGATACTTTTGCGATATCTTTAATATTCATTCGTTTAGAAGGTATTAAAAAGTATAATAAAAAAGTAAGTATAAACCAAACGATCATTGGTAAAAACATTACGAGTATTTTTCTTAATAGAGTCTGTTTAAAAATCACATTTATGATTGATATAGAGGATATTGAAAATAGGAATATTGTGATTAAAAAACCAAATACAATTGTTCCAAAGAATTTCAAAAGAATCTCTATAGTCTTGGTCTTTTTAACTGTTTTAAACCCAAGAATCTTGTCAAAGGCGCTTGTAATCGAATAAAACAGTGAGTATGATGTAAACATAACCATAATCACATTAAAAACATTCATTGGTATAGTCTTAGATAATAGCACACTGGCTTGTTTGTATATTATATCAGCAGACTCTGGAAGGAAAATTGAGATCAATTGTTTTTGTAGTAATTGATGAATATTTAATGAAGGGATTGACGGTAATAAAAAAACTATAAAAAGCAAAAAGGGTACAAACCCTAAAACGGTTACGAAAGTTAGATTAGAAGCCTCTTTCATTACTTTTTCATCATTAAATCTTTTGATAAAGAGATATACTTTTTTACTAATATTCTTTAAATCATTTTTTATGGTTCGACCTTCGTATTCCACCTTTCCTCCTTTTACTTACTCATAGCGTAATGCCTCTACAGGGTCAAGGTTGCTTGCTTTTATTGATGGGAAAATTCCAAATATTAATCCCACACCAACAGACACAATTAAGGCAATGTAAATCATTGTTACATCCACAACAGTATTAGTATTGAGAAATGCTCCCACATGCTTTACGATCGATACGCCCGTTAATACCCCAATTATGCCTCCAACGAATGTTATCATGATTGATTGTATCAAAAACTGTAAAAATATGTCAAATCTACGTGCGCCAACAGCCAACCGTATTCCTATCTCTCTGGTTCTTTCTTGTACGCTGGCAAGCATGATGTTCATGATCACAATTCCTCCAACAATAAGGGAAATGCTACTGATGAAAAAGAAAATTATCTTGAACATCATAGAGCTTTGTTTCATTTTCTCTGCCTCTTCTTGAGCGGACACAACATTAAAAATGCCATAGCCACGCCTAAGATTTAGCACAATATCTTCTAACTTATTCTTCAGTGCCACAGCGTCTTCTGCAGACTTAGCTCTAATGGTTATTTCGTCGATTGCATCGCGTTGCCCAAACTTATTAATCATTGTACTAATGGGCATAATAGATGTACGATTCATATATTCGAAGGGGTTATCAGAAAAGAGATTACTACCACTATTTCCAATAAAACGGTATTTCATTACTCCTATAACCTGGAGTTGCTGTCCTCTAACAGTTACTGTCTTGCCAATGGGGTTTTTAGAGCCAAAGAGTTCTTCTTTTATTGTATTGCCTAAAACTATTACATTGCTGCTTTCTGTGATGTCAAAATTCTTTATAAATCTACCTCTATCCGCAGTCCATTCTTCAACTAATTCATAGTCTGGAAATGCGCCAATCGTTCTTGAAAAGGTCGTATTCTCACCATATTTAAAATTAGAACGTAAATAGATATTTGCATTAAAGACTTCCGCTTCTGGCACAAGGCTTTTTATCAATAAGATTTCTTTATAGCTAAAATAATTAGGCAAGTTGAGCGGATTCTTTGCCTCCCAATTATTAGAGATAGTAATCTTTGCTAATCCACCTCTTTCAGTCATCCATTTCATTGTCTCCTCGTTCATACCATTCACTAATGACAGGATAACAATAATGGACATAGTCCCCAATACTATACCAACTATAGTAACTAAGCTTCTGAGTTTCCTTGTCCAGAAGTCTTGAAAACCGATTTGTATACTTTCAGTTAGTGATATCGCCATCAACAACCTCGCCATCTTTAATCATAATGATACGGTCAGCAATTTTGGCAATATTCTTGTCGTGAGTTACCATAATGATCGTGTTTTTCTCTTGATGTAATTCTTTAAATATGCTTAGAATATCGTTACCTGACTGTGAATCAAGATTACCCGTCGGTTCATCTGCCAAGATAATTGCTGGGTTATTTACCACTGCACGTGCAATGGCGACTCTCTGTCTTTGTCCTCCAGAGAGCTCAGAAGGCTTATGGTGCAGCCTATCTCCCAAGCCAAGACGTGTCAATAAATCAGTTGCTATCTCATTTCTTAATGAGGCTCTTTTCCCTGCATACATGAGCGGCAACTCTACATTCTTTAAAATGTTTAAATGTGGCAAAAGATTAAAGGTTTGAAAAACAAATCCTATTTTAATGTTTCGTATCCATGCAAGTTTATTTTTTGAAAAACTACTTACTTCTTCTCCATCAAGGAAATACTTACCATCAGAGGGGCTATCAAGACACCCTAAAATATGCATCAATGTTGATTTACCAGACCCTGATGGACCCATGATTGAGACAAATTCCCCTGGTGCTATAGTGACATTTGCAGATCTTAATGCATGCACATCCACAGCGCCCATATTATATACTTTTTTTATCTCTTCTGTTTTAATTACATAATCCATATTTTCTCCTATACCTCAGTCTTTTTTCTCGAGATTAAACTTGCGATGTTTTAATACTCTTTTTATCTTTTTCCTCTGTGCCCCTATTAATTTAACATTTTTATCATAATACATATTATCTGCTTCATACAGAAATTGTAAATCGCCTGAAGAATCAGGGTTTTGCCCACGCTCCAGGTACTCTTCAGCTCTTAGAGATCTTGCTTCTTCATGGTCTGGAAAGTCATTTATTATTCTATTTAATATTTCAAGTGCCTGATCATTTTTGCTTATAGCCTTTGCTGCTTCATAGTATCGTGTACCAAAAATATCAAGTGAAAAACCTCTTTGATCCATTTTAGAAAACTCAATATATGCTGCCAAATAATTGTTCTTTTTTAAAAAACACCACCCTTTTATATACATAATACCAGGTGACTCAAAATTTAAGCTTTCTGCTATTTCAAGGTATTTTTTAAATGCTTTGTTATCTTTTTTAATAAACAAATGTGTCAAAAGAGAGACATAAATCTCCTCTTTCCTATACTTATTATCTGCCATTTGCTTTAAGCAGTCAAACTCTTTTTCTGTATTATCTGTCATTCGATATGCATATGTTTTATTGAAGAGAATCTCTGGAACATATGATTTCGCTCTGTCATAAGCCTTTATTGACTCTTCAAACTTTTCTAACTTGAGATAGGTGGTCCCAAGATTAAAGATATACTCATTATTGTCAGGTGCATATTTCAAAGCCTTTGTAAAATATTCAATTGCTCCTTTGTGGTTTTCTTTTTGAATATACAAATAACCTAATTCAGCATAAAGTAAGGGCTCATTTGGGAATGCTTTAATCCCCTCTTCTGCAATAGAGACTGCTTTTATCCAGTTTCTCTCTGCTAAATGTCTGACTTGAGCAATGTAATTATTTACTGTGTTCATTGAATAAATTCTCTAAAGTTTCTTTGATTAATTCATAATCAAGCGATTGAAAGATGATTTCTCTTGCTTTTGCTGAATTAATCAGTCCTTTTGTATAATGTGCCAAATGTGATCGTATTTGATAAAGCTTTTTAGGGTCATCAGAAGAGTAAATCAAATCCAAATGCTTGATAACGATAGGTAATTTATCTATTGGCTTTACTTTCGAAACCTGCTCTTTATTTAGAGCTTTTCTAATATATTGAAAAATCCATGGATTGCCCAATGCGCCACGACCAATCATTACAGAGTCACAATTGGTTTCTTTTAGCATTTGCAATGCATCTTCTGGCGTATTAATATCGCCATTACCTATAATAGGCACTTTTACCACCTCTTTAACTTGTCTGATCAAGTCCCAATTGCTTTTACCTGTGAATAGTTGGCTTCGTGTGCGTGGATGAACCGCAATGACATCAGCACCTGCTTCTTCCTGCATTTTGGCAAATTCTACACAATTAATAGACTCTAAGTCCCAACCAGCCCTGATCTTTACAGTCAAAGGGATATCGTATTTTTGACACACTTCTTTTACCGCATGTGTGATAGATGCAGCGAGCTTTGGTTCTCGCATCAAAGCAGAACCAGCCGTTCTTTTTACTACCTTTTTTACAGGGCAGCCCATATTGATATCGATAAATTCAGGCATTGCATTTGCCAAAGAACCTTCACGGACCGTATCCTTTAGTTTTTCAAAGTAATTCAAGACCTTTTCAGCAGCGACTTGCATTGTGTCAGGGTCATCACCAAATAATTGAACTCCATAGGGGCGCTCATGCTCATAAAATTCAATATAGGGCTTCATTTTATTAATTGAATGTTTCAAACCATCAGCACTGACCATCTCGCTCACCAGCACGTCTGCATCGCATTCTTTGGCAATTTGCCGATAGTAACGATCTGTAAACCCAGCAAGAGGTGCCAACCATATTTTATTATCAGACAGGTTCTTTATCTTTTCTTCTATTGATTTATTCATGGTATTCTAAGCCTTTGATATAGTATAAAATAACTGCAGCAGATATTGCTGCATTAAGTGATTCAATTTTATTTGTCATAGGGATATGTATTTTTTCTTGCGCAATCTTGACAATTTCTGGCGATATTCCTTTGGCTTCTGAACCAATAACAATAATCCTTTTATCAGGTACGTCTTTTAGCTGAAATAATGGCTTTGAATTAGTTAAAGTACTGGCAATGATGGTATGCGATGAAGATTGTAAATAGTCAATATCACTATATGCAATGGGGCAAAAGAAGACGGCGCCGAGCGATGCTCTAACAACCTTGGGGTTCATGATATCACACGATTCTGGTGAAATCAATACGCCATCAATGCCCGCAGCCAAGGCTGTTCGCAAAATAGTACCCATATTGCCAGGATCCTGTATGCCATCTAAATATAGAAGAGTCCCATTCTCATTTATTGGTGTGGGCTCAAAGCTAACGCAAGCAATGATATCTTGTGGGTTTTCAGTGTCTGTGACTTCTTTTATTTTGGCTTCATCAATTAGCCTAATTCGCTCTTTTATTTCACTTTTAGTGATATGTTTTTCTAAATATCGGTAGTGGTTTTTTGCATAAGCTTCTGTAATATAGATTGCATCAAATGATTTGTCGTTGTCAAGCAACTGAAAAATAGTATTCTCACCCTCGACAATTAGCTTTCTATAGAGCTTTCTGTACTTCTTTTGCGTCAAGCTTTTCAAATTCTTATAATCTTTTATACTTATCTTTTGCATAAACCATCCTTCTTAATCATTTTTTACAAACAACTCTTTTAAGTCAACATTTTTTTTCTTTAGATTTATTTAACAACACGAGATGAGACTGTTACACAGTAATTCAAAACAACTTGTAAAGAATAAAGCAGAATCTTAAATAAAAACATCGTCCTCTATATATAGGGCTTACAAAATGGAGTTTTTTGAAAACTATTTTCAACCAAATTAGCAGACGCCTACTACAAGCGGGTTTGGAGGTGGTTTTTTTAACACAACATAAGACAACACACCTTGAGGCTGTTGCATAATCTTCAAATTACAAATTTAACAATCATCATTTCATTACTAAAAGTTTACATATTTTTTCTATACCTTAAATATTCAAAATAAATCTCCTTTACATTCCCTTTAGGTTCCTATAAGAATTTCTTTGATTCTCCAAGATAGCAAGGGGAATGTAAGGGGAGTCACAAAGGGATATATCTGAAAAATAGTCATATACAAGATTGAATAGATAATGAATAAAAAGAAGGGAAAACAGACCTGATATCAGGCGTTTTTGTGTTTTATTGTACCCTCTTTAATAGGAAAATGAGGCAACTTTTAAGCTGTCATTTTTAAATGTTGTTTTAACTTTTTATGCAATTCCATCTTATTGTCTGTTTTCTAATTCAAAGTTCTTAGATTATAAAGCATAAATCACATAATAATATATTTAATTACAATAAAATGTTATTCATTTAAAATATTTCTTGACAGCTTTGCTTGCCAATGTATTATTAGCACAGTTGTCTACTGGATAGACAATAACTTGAAATAGTGGTGATGATTAAGGAGATAATCATGGTTATACTATACTATACTATACTATACTATACGGGATCAGCTCGTTTAGAAGTAATTTATTTATAGGAACGCATAATAAATTTACTTAGCTTTCATTTTACCCAAAACTTTCTTTAAACAAAAAATTATAAATGGAGGAATAATGAAAAAGTCACTTATTACCCTTATGATCGTTGTATTTGCAATATGCTTACTTAGTGCAGATACAGTCACAGTACAGACTTCAAGAGATATCCCTGGTCAAATCCGTGGTTATGTATATCAATCCTATTACCCAAATCATTCCAGCATCCCACAATGGAGAGCTAAAAGCGGAGAAGCAGTGGTTGTTGTAATCGAACACCGAACTAATAGTTCCTTAGATGTTATAGAAACATTAGCAAGCGGATCAGATGGATTTTATACAACACCTGTTTCAGCTTACTATAACCCTGCTGACTATTCTAATGTTACAGTAACATGTCATGGAATTTCAAGAACAGAATCTGTTCAAAATGTAAATCGTTTTGATTTTTACATAGACCGAGAATTCTAACAAAATCGGCGGCCAGATAAATCTGGCCGCCTTTTTATAAGGAGTAATTCATGAAACAAATCATAATAGGTGTCGCTTGGATATTTCTATTTATTATCTCATTATCTGCAGAAATTACACAAATAAGCAATATCCGTCTTGATCGGCATATCGTAGATTATGATTCATACAATGGTGCCGTTAACATGCATAACAACCATTTATATGTTGAAAATAAAGGAAAGATTGAAGAATATAATATAATGTCTGACGGTAATCTGGAGAGAATCAGTTTTCTGGAAAAGGGTCAATTAACTGGAGTTACTTCATTTATTGAAGGTGATTCCCTTTATTACTTTGAGAGGGATGACAATAGTTACTTAATGTCAGTCATAGATATTTCTGTCAGCCCCATGAGATTTGTTGGCACTATTGATACAGAAATCAACAGATGGTATTCAATGACTAAAGCCATATACAAGCATTATATTTTATTGTCAGACAATGAACATGAAAAAATCAGAAAACTAAACAGATTTACATTAGACTACGAAGGGGAACATCAAAATATTTATGGCATCTTTACGGTTGTGGATTCTGTATTGATTTTATATGGTAGTATAAATAACGGGAATAACGAAATCTATAGTCTTCGTTTTTTCAATTTGAATCAGGAGAATATAAATTATCCGAATGGTTTCTTTCACGAGGAAGTATTATCAGATAACGAAGAGCTTGATATAGTCTATTTAAAACATAAAGATAATTTGCTATATGTTTTAGGTTTTGATTACATCAAGGTATTTGATATTCATAATATATCAAATCTGCATACAATTTATACACTACATAATTCTACTCCATCTTACTGGTTTTACTATACCGATGCATTACTGATTAATAATAAGCTTTTTACAGCAGATATAAATTCTCAGATAAAAGTCTATGATATTCAAAATTCTACTCTTGTTTATCAGGAACAAAATACAGGCAATATACAGTATGGGACATTCTGTCTTAATTATCCTTACTTATACAGTAATAATGATCATTTTTTGGCTCAATATCAAATAGAAGATAACATCCAATGCGTAAGAAAGTATGGGATTCATTACTTATATTCTGCTTATAAGGATAATTATGCAATGACATACGATCCGATCAATAAATACCTAAACTTTTACTCCATTTTCGATAACATGCATTATTCTATTTATAAAGAAGGAGTTGAAAGATTTTTAAACATTGATGTTTATGAAGGGAAATTATATGTCAGACTAAAAATTAACGGGCAGACATTTTTGGAGATTTATGGCTTTTCAGAAAATCAGTTACAATTAATTAATACCATTACATTTGACACATACCCTCCCTCATGGTTTGATATTATTGGTGATTATATTTATTTTGATTGTTATACAGGGCAGAATTTCATTACCAGGGTTTATCGGATAACAGGAAACGATATCGAATATTACTGCACATTCAATGGATCTCAACAATTAAGCTCTGGTTACTTAAGTAATGAATATATTTATACTTATAATAATGGGTATTTATGCTTCAGAGATATCAATGCCCCTGAAAATATTCTTTTTTCCTACCCTGTTCAGGTTCCAAATAATTATGGGACTCATAGTGTGATTCCTATCAATCAGGATTATATAGCTTTGAGTGACCGATATAGATACCTAAAGATTTTTAATATAAATAATAACAATCTAACCCCCACTTTTTCTGCTAACTATCAATACTCAGATGCCCTATTGACATTGTATAATGAAATACTAAGTATATACAATTATAACTCCTCGTCACGAAATATTTATTACGTAGGAAACGGGGCATTAAATGAAATTGGTGTGTTTGAATCCAGAGTAGCATCAAGTGATTATTACTACCCGGATCTTAACAAAATGATAAGCAGTTCTTCTTCCGGAATCAATCTCTACAGTTTTGATTATACTGTATCAACTGATGATCAGACACTTGTAAAACCATCAACCATCTCTGTCTATCCTAATCCATGCAGGTCAGACCTTGTAAAATTTTCAGTTACTAACAATACCAAAGTCAAAAACATCTCTGTCTATAACATAAAAGGACAATTAGTCAATAAATTAGGTAATGAAGCAAAACAAGGGAATGGCATTGAGTTTATCTGGGATAAAAAAGATATGAACGGTAAGGCAGTATCAAGTGGTCTATACCTTTACAGGGCTGATTCTGATCAGGAGATTATCTCAGGGAAAATGATGATACTAAAGTAATGTCCTTTATACTTTTAATACTTACAATACAATATCAATCATTTTAAATATTTCTTGACAGCTTTGCTTGCCAATGTATTGTTAGCACAGTTGCCTACTGGACAGGCAATAATTTGAAATAGTGGTGATGCAGGAGATAATCATGATTATACTATACTATACAGGATCAGATGGATTTTATACAACACCTGTTGAAGATTACTTCGACCCATGTGTCTATTCAACCGTTACAGTTACATGCCATGGCGTAACAAAAAGTGCCAGTGTGCAAAATGTAAATCGTTTTGATTTCTACATAGACAGAGAATTCTAATTGACCGCCATCTTTTACTAATCACATTTATTGGAGGTAATCATGAAGAAAATAATATTTATAATCATCTTAGGTGTCTTTACTTTGTTAAATGCACAACATATAGCCAACATCAGTAATGTTAATTATCATAGCAGGGTACTGGACTATTCAAACTACTCAGGATCAATCAATAAGTATCAAAACAGATTGTATGTTGAAAGTGAAGGTATGATCGAAGAATTTGAGATAAACACTAATGGTGCATTGGATAGAATTTCGTTTTATGAGAAAAAAGGTATTGGTATTAATACTGCATTTGTTTCAGGGGATTCCTTGTATTTCTTTGACCAAGATGAAGATTCTTATCTTATTAATGTATTTAATATCAGTGTGTCACCAATGCAATTTATTGCAAAGATCGACACTAATATCTCTAAAAACAATAATTTTAGACCATCAATATCTAATCATTATATTCTTTTGGCAGACAATGAACATGAGAGGACATTAAAAATAAACAAACACAATTTATCTTTCGATGGTTATATTGACAATCTATTTGGTTTGATTACTATAAGCGATTCACTATTAGTTTGTTATGGGAGTTTTATTATAAACAACACTGAATTTTTTTCATTAAGATTCTATCATATGATAGAAGATTTAGATCAGTTTGATAATAATAATTATATTCATGAAGAAATTATTGGGAGTACTGGCAATGGAGGTGTTCTTTTTAATATGAAAATTGAAGGGGATAATCTTTTTTTATTAGGGCATCACGAAATTACGGTGCTCAACATAAGTGATTTGGATTCCATTGCCACTGTTTTTCATAAATATAACCCATCCCAAAGTAATGATTACTATACAGATGCACTTATACATGATGGAAATATTTATACCGTCGATCATAAAAACAGATTTGATGTATACAATATTTCAGACCAATCATTATTATATACCGAAGACGGGCAATATCATGTTCAATCAGGAAGCTTATGCCTTCACTATCCTTATTTATACAGAAATGCTTATATGAGCATAAATACCTATAATATTGAATACAATACTGAATTATTATCTAAGTACGGATTAAATGCACAAGGAGCTATGTATAAAAATGGCTATATTGGAGTATATGATGTTGCAAATAATCAATTTATTTTTCATTCTGTGTTTGATAATAATCAAATCATCCTGAGTAAAGAGAATGTCAAAAATGATCTTAATATTGTCGATTTTGATATTAAAAACAACTCTTTATACTTAAAGTATAGAATAGATAACACTAACTTTTTTGACATTTACAATATTAGCTCAGAAAATTTATCTCTTGTTTGTTCAAATCAACTCAATGTCTCATATTATGATTTCTCTATTATTGATAGTTTAATTCTATTTAACAAAGTTAATAATGGTATTTTCTCAACGGATATTTATTCTTTTAATAATACGGAGTTAGAATTCTTATATACAATACAAAGTCAACACATTTCAAACCAATCTTATTCGCATAATAACTTATTGATATTTAAAAACAATAATAAACTTCAGTTTAGAGATAAGCATGATCCTGTTACTATTATGTACGAAACACCGATAATTAGTGGTATTGAATATGGAGCATATTTCGTGAATGATGAGATTTTTATAACAATTTCAGAATATATAAATAAATTATATAACTACACTGATCATTCTATCACATTTCTTGATCAAATGACAAAAGATTTATTGAGTGTTTCAACAATATATAACCAAACATCAGTAGTTAAAGATTTTGACTCTGAGACAGCATTAGTTTACTATATTGGAAATGGAATGTTTAGTCAGGTCGGAGAGATCAATGAAAATCGTAATGCTATGTACTATATATATTTTGATCAACAAAGAATAGTTAGTATAGCTTCTTCTGGAGTCAATCTCTACAGTTTTGATTATACTGTATCAACTGATGATCAGACACTTGTAAAACCATCAACCATCTCTGTCTATCCTAATCCATGCAGGTCAGACCAGGTAAGATTTTTAATTAAAAACAATACCAAAGTCAAGAACATCTCTATCTATAATATAAAAGGGCAGTTGGTTAATAAAATAAGCAATCAGGTAAAAAAAGATAGTAGTAGTGAATTTGTCTGGAATAAGAAAGATATGAATGGTAAGGCAGTATCAAGTGGTCTATACCTTTACAGAGCTGATTCTGATCAGGAGATTATCTCAGGGAAAATGATGATACTAAAGTAATGTCCTTTATACCTTCGGTTTAAACGTTTGTTACCAGGATGATAAAGGGGAGGTTCTTCCTGTATAAACTTCTAATCAAGATATTTATAAATCAGCAGATGACTACTACGAGCGGGTTTAGATGCGATTTATTATTTAACAAACCACTGCAACGCACGATTTTGATCCTCACCCGCTGCGCAGCGAGGACCAAATAAGCTCTCAGTTCAAAATACCATTGCCCTTAGATTACAAATAATGATTTAAAACCTTTTCCATGATGATTTCTGCTCGTTTGCTAAACTCAATATAATCTTTATTTGTAGAACGGCTGTCCGCTTGCTCAGCCAGCGCTAACAATCGTGGGAAAAGCATATATTTCAGCTCTTTTTCATTGTGAATGCGTTCTGTCCAGAGATTAACCTGAATACCTAAGAAATAATCTGTGCATTTATTAATATCAAAATAAAGTTTCAAATCACTTTTTGTTGAATTGTGAGTATATTGTAGCTCTTCAATTTTGATAATTTCTTGTGGGTCATATTGAAAGACTTTTTTTAGATCTGTGACGCCAAAGCCGCCAGGCTCCCCTTCTTTATCTGACTGACGCCAGTCGAGGTAATAGCTACTATTAGGTGTGAAAATCACATTTTTCCCTTGTGAGATCGCATTAACAGCTGCTTTCCCAGCATTGCCACGCCATGCCATGACTACGGTATTATCTGGCAGCTGACCTTCAGTTATTTCGTCCCAGCCAATCATGATTTTATCATGCTTTTTTAATACTTCAGATAAAAAGTTTGTAAATTGATGTTGCAGAGCCCTGAAGTCATGCAGCCCAAGCTCGTCTTTCTTTTTTTGGCAATGTGGACAGCTTTGCCAAGCAGTATCAGGACATTCGTCTCCACCAATATGAAAATACTTGCTTTTAAAGAGCGGAATCACCTCATTTAAGAGCTCTTCTACAAATTCATATGTACTATCCCTGCCCATACACAAAACATCTTCAGAAACGCCCCATTTGGTCCATGTCTGTGTTGGTTCACCCGTGCATGACAAGTTAGGATAGGCAGCCAAAACTGATTGTGTGTGCCCAGGCATATCGATTTCAGGTATTACCTCGACGAAGCGTTCTTCTGCATATGCAACAAAATCTTTAATCTCTTCTTGCGTATAATATTGCGGCTCTCTATAGCCCTCTTCGTCACGGCAAGAGCCAATTTTATGTAATAGAGGGAACTTTTTACTTTCAATCCGCCAGCCTTGATCGTCGGTCAAATGCCAATGAAAGCGATTGAGTCTAAACAATGCCATCAAATCAATGAGCTTTTTGAGATAAGGAATGGGGAAGAAGTGGCGGCTCACATCGAGGTGCATTCCCCGCCAAGAATATCCTTTTATTGAGTGTATTGAACACGCTGCAATATTATTACCGTGCGTAAGCAAAACTTGTTTCAAGGTTTGTATAGCGTAAAATAAGCCTTGCTCATCATGCCCTATTAATTCAATTGAGTTTTCATAAAAAGCGATATTGAAAGATTCTGCCTCGCTGCAAGCTTTCGTGTTCAACTTTAGCTTGATTGCCTCGCTGGTTTTACTATTGTTAAATTTAAGCTCCAGTCCCAAGATGTCTTTTAAATCTGCATGTAGCATCAAAGCATATTTCTTTAAAGCCGAAGGGGCTCCAATCACCCAGTTACTTGCAATAGAACAAGGGCTCCCCTTCTCTGGATACTTTACGATTTTTGGTATGACATTCATTTATTTACCCTTTTTAATTTTAATTGTCTTAATTTCAAATGGTTTAAAATCGAGCATTAAAGTATTATCAAAAGAGATGATGGCATGTATGTTTTCACCAAGCAGATTGCAAAGGAATGCCTCTTTTATCTTATATTTTTTACTTGTAATATTAATTCGTGTACTTGTACCCATTGTCTCATAGCAACGTAAAATCAAAGAATCTTTCTCTAAATCACTGTGTTTTACTGTATCGATCTTGACATTTCTGCCCTCAATTGAGAAATAAGGGGTGTCTTTGATACCTTTATCCGTAGAGATCGGATATACAACTAACGGTGAATTAAGGTTATGTGCTTTTTGCAAGGTGTCTGACTTTTCCAAATTACCAATATGTGGATAATAACCAAAAGTAAAGCTATGCTGATGAATATCTGCATCAGGATCGACATCTGCTGGGCTGCGTAAGAGGTTTATCTCTATCGTTCCTCCTTGTACGGAATGCCCATACTTGCAATCATTAAGCACAGCAAAACCATAATCCTCTTGAGATAAATCTATAAAGCGATGAGCCAGGATTTCAAACTTTGCTTCATCCCATGAAGTGTTTTGGTGAGTTGGTCTTTGCATCAAACCAAACTGCACTTCTGCATTTGAATACATACTTTGAATATTTGTTTCTGCACCGACTCTCAGCATTTTATGCTTTTCCTGCCAATCAACCACATTGTCAATTTGAATGAGCTTAGATTGACTCTTGAGGCTAATAATCTGTTCGATAGTAGAGTTGCCTACTTTAAAAACCTGCTTAATCTTTTTTACCAGGGCATTTGCTTCGAGTAGTTTTCTCTCGATTAAAACAGGCTGTATTGGCTTTGTCTCACGATAGAAGTTATTAATATCCCAAGCCCCCCAATTATTAGGCAAGTCTTCCCACATTTGTAATTTATTTGCTTGCCCTGTCAAAACTTCTCTATTATTTTCTTTATCAAAAATTCTGTTTATACAGCCATCTTGATCAAGCTTGACGATCAGATAATTGTTTTCCAAAACGCTTGCATCCGAAGAATAGTCATTGCAAGAAATAAGTGGACACGCCATTTTATAGACCACTTGATAACCCATTGCCTGGCATTCAACAAGCGCTTTGATCTTGCCATCTGCCCAAAAGCTTGGGATCTCTTTATCCTCAGCATCCACCAAGACTACAGGGCTTTCTTCATCAAGCTCTATGAGCTCACGACGACGCCAAGGCTGACTATTTATGAACAAATAAGCATTGTTGCCTTTTTCAAATTCAGCAAAGATCATCTCTTCTTCAATTTCTTTGCAGAGCTTTAGATTACTTTCTGAGAGGGCATTTGCATCTTTATAGACCCAACCAATTGATGATCCAGGAATTATATCATGGAATTGGTTTAATAAAACATCTTTCCAAATAGGCTCAATTTTCTCTCTAATATCTTGCTCACTAATCACACTTATAAACTCAAGCTGTTGTAGGCGTTGCTCAAGCATGCGATTATTCTTTTTCATCAAGCCTTGCGTAGTATAAGTGCCGCGATGCAATTCAAAATAAAGTTCGCCTTTCCACACAGGCAAGGTCTCCTCTTTATCGTCTAAAGTCTTGAGAAAGTCGCTGACAAAGCCAAACTTTACGCGTGGTACACCCTCGCAATTTTGCTGTCTGACCGCCAACTCGATGTGTTCAGAAGAAGGTCCTCCACCACCATCACCAATGCCATAGAGATTGAGAAAGTCATTGCAGATATCTGCCTGCTCAAAGCGTTTTTCTGACTTAATAAAATCACCTGGCAAGTTTGAAAAGTTATAGTCATGAGTCGGTAAAAAGTGAGTCTTTATCTTAGAACCATCGATCCCTTCCCAAATAAAGCTACTGTGTGGAAACTTATTGGTGTCGTTCCAAGAGAGCTTTTGTGAGATAAAGTAGTTCACACCCGCTTGCTTGAGAATCTGTGGCAAAGAGCCTGTAAAGCCAAAACAATCAGGTAAAAATAGGTAATCAAATTCTTTGCCAAACTCTTCTCTAAAAAAGCGTTTACCATACATATATTGTCGCACGAGAGACTCACCCGACGGCATGTTTGTATCGTGCTCAACCCAGCTTGCCCCCTGCACTTCCCATCTATTTTTTTCTATTTGTTTCTTGATTTCGCAATAGAGTTGCGGATAATTATCCTTTGTCCATTGGTAAAGCTGTGCTTGTGATGCACCAAATGTATAATCTGGGTATGTTTCCATCATTCTCAGTGCTGTAGAAAACGTGCGGCTTGCCTTTCTCTTCGTCTCTCTAATGGGCCAAAGCCACGCCAGATCTATATGTGCATGCCCGATTGACCAAGCTGTCAAGGCACTTGGTACCGCGGGCGACGAGAGAATTTCTTTAGCAATTTCACGGCATTTATCCATATTATTGCCATCTTGATAATTATTAGCAATCTCGTTTAGAGCATGCAGTACTCTTTTTTTACGCACACTACTTTCTTCAAGGTTTTCATAAAGCGAGATTAGCACCTTTAAATCCATCAAAAGTTGATATTTCTCTCTATCAAATACCACTATATCTGCTCGTTCCAGCAAGTATTCGTCTTTATCTTTGCCAAAAAGCCCATTAGCACCAGCCTCTGCTAAGAGGGATATATTCTCTCCTCCTTTAGCTTTTTTAAATAGTGGCAGATAAAACTTACCCGATTGCAAGCTCCAGTGTATCTTATTTGTCAGTCCTGCATAGGGGGTGAGTGGTTTGTTTAAATCAAAGAGATTTGGTGAGGTTTTGCCAGTATTTTTAAAGACGCATGCTTCACCTTGAATGTCAATATATACCCCAACTTCTTTGCCAGCGTGCTCTGTAGGTACTTTTCCTTCAAAAATAAACCAGGCACATGCCCAAGTATCTGCCCATTTCTGTTTGACTTTTAGCTCTTTCCATTTTCTGGTATTCAGCTTTGAAACGGGTATAGGTTCAATTTTATCGTGGGTAAATTTTACTTGTAAGCCATGAGCTTGTGAGTAAATTTCATTTGTTACTCTATCATGCAAGCGTTTTGCACGTTCATAATATATTTTTGCGTTTCTCATCGAAATCTCCTATATATATGGGTATTTTTTTATTTTTCCATCGGTATTACAATACCTTTGATTATTATGTTTTGGAAGAAAATAAAGACCATGAGAGTGGGTATTGCGGCAATAACTAAAGCTGCATAGCCAACTCCACTCGACGCTCTCTGCATCAAGTTATAAATATGAACCATCAAAGTCCACATCGATTGGTCTTGACAGACTATGAAGGCAAAAAGAAAGTTACGATATGCTGCATTAAAAGCGCCCAAAGCGATAACTGCCAGGATAGGCTTGCTTAAATACAGCGTAAATTGCCAAAATAAACGAAATTCACCCGCACCATCGAGGCTGGCACTCTCATACAGCTCACGTGGTAAGCTATCAAAAAAGCCCTTTAGTAAAAAGATAAAATAGCCATCAGCCGCTGCAGGCAATACTAATGCCCAAAAGGTATTGAGTAAATTTAACTTTTTTAAAAGTAAGAAATTAGGTATGCCCATTACCATTGCAGGGAAAGCCATTGTGAGCATAAAAAGTAAGATTATTTGATATGAAAAGCGTGGCTTGAACCTACTCAAAGCATATGCTGCGAGCGGATTTACTGTAATAGCTAAGAGAATAGACAAAAGGACATAAATGCCTGTATTACGTAGAGACTTGGCATCAGACAGCATTTGATCAAGCGACATTGCATAATTACGCCATAAAAACTCTCGTCTTATCTCAGATTTACGTTCTTTGAAATTATAATAATCGAGCTCTGCGGTAGGAAAAGCAATCTCATTAAAGTTCTGATATTGTGTGTTATACTTCTCGTTTAATATGTTTAGATCTGTGTATTTATTGGCGATATACTGACGAAAATCATTTGCCATACTATGTATCTGAATATGCTCTGGCTGTGCAAGGTTTTGGATAAAGAAAGTCAGATCTTCTACCATAGCACCCGTGTCAGGCATCTTCTCAGGTATGTGAATCTCTGCAAAGCTTTGATAGTCGCTATTCCAGGTTTTATTCAGCGTTTGTACGTAATTATATTTCTCCAGTAGCATGCTCTGATATTCAGGTTCTGCCTCTTTCTTTACACTCAAATGATGCACATTGATGATGTCACGTGCATAATTTAGCCAGTACTTATAAAGAGGATCATCAGCAGGTGGGCATTCTGAACTGAGTCTAATCTCATTCCAGCTCACATAATTGGTGTTATTCTCAAGATTAAAAGCCTCCAGATCTTCTCCAAAAGCAGGTATCAATAAAACATTGGTAAAGTAACCATCAGGGTTGATATAATAGCGCATCCACTGCGGGCTTTGCTCTTTAAACTCACGAAAGCGCCCAAGATAGCTATCAGTGGAGCTCACATAATTGCGGCTAAAAATATCTTTCTCTTCCACTACTATTTCGCCCCAGCTCATCGCTCCTGCATTGTATTTATTATTAAAATCAACTAAGCTATTATTATTTTCTTTTCTCAATTCTTTGCGATAAAGTCGCTGTGCATAAGGGTAAACGCCACGCCCATAATGCTCTGCTATGCAATAAGAGTAGGTGTCATATTGATACTCAGCGATAAACTCTTGAAAGTCTTGATAGATGCGCTCATTGATGTGTTCTGGCAGGCTTACTTCTGCAAATGAGATCCACGAGCCAGGATAATTATCCATCAGTCTGCTACTTTCCTCATTGTAGCGGCTTTCCATGTACTTTTTATAAAGTGCTTCATCTTGATATAAGAAAGCTGGGATTAGCTTGAGATTAGTACTATCAACTGCGCTTTTAAAAGAGAAAGAGATCATCAATAAAAAGGGGTAAATCATTGTCAGAGTACCTGTTATCAGTACAAAGTGGATAATGCTATTTAGTGTTCTGGTCTTAATAGATTTTTTGCCAACTTTACTGATTATACTCATCAATCATCCTCTTTCGCTGTACTAAATTCCATTTTTGAGATATACTTGATCTGCATCACTGTGAAGCCCATCATCAAGAGGCTCAAAAGCCATGCCATGGTCGTTGCTAAGCCAAATTTAAGATATAAATAAGCCTTTTCAAAGATTAAAAGATCTGCCACACGTGTAGCCTCATTAGGTCCACCAAAGGTCATTACCAGAATAAAGTCACTCGTCTGTGCTGCAACTATAAAGGCTGCGATAAACTGGATGATAATCAAGCCTTTTAGGCTGGGGAAGACTATATGCCTAATCTTTTGAACAAAGCCTGCTCCGTCCAAATCCGCCGCTTCATAGAGATCATTGGGAATATTCTTCAAGGCTGCCAGATAGATGAGACTGCCTGGTCCCATACCTGCCCAAATGCCTGGTATGACGATGCAGAGCATGGCAAGGCTCTCGTCTTTTATCCACATGCTCTTTGGCAAGCCTATACTCATCAAGATTTGATTTAATATACCTGCATCAGTTGGATTGTACAACAGTTTCCAAAGATAAATAACTATTACGCCACTGATTACAGCTGGCAAATAATAAATCACGCGATAGAGTACTTTGCCATGCGATACTTCTTGCAATAGTATGGCTAATAATATTGGAGGCAAAAAGCCTAAACCAAGGCTTAAAAACATATAGTAAAGCGTTTTACCGACAGATGCCCACCAAGTCTGATCGAATAGTACTTCTGCCAGATTAGCAAAGCCTGTAAAGGGGCTATCACCTACAAGCTTAAAGTCTTGCACTGCCATCAATGAGCCTGTCACCATCGGTACATATTTCCAGACAAAGACACTGATAATTGCTGGTGCCAGGAGCAGAGAAATTAAGACTAAATGCTTACTCTTTTTGTTTTCATAATGTTCTTGTTGGGGTGCTAAGATTCGCCACACACGCCAGAGTGTAAAGGCAAAGAAGAATAGAATGAGTGCTGCAATGACAGAGGCGAGCCTTTGCCTTTGCGAGCGGACATTCTCAGGCAAGGTGCCAATCATCTCGATATTTGTTCGTTCTTCAGCTTTTGTTAAAACTTCTGCGATCTTTTTTCTTCTTGCTTCAGGATCGGTGCCCAATCTTCCTTTTAAGTCTAAATTCACCAACTCATCCAATGGATAAGTCATAAATTCATAGACCTTTTGACAATTATCGCCAAAGGGTTCAGGCTTGCCTTCATTCATTGCTTTTTCAAATGTCTCCAACCAGCCTTGTGGGGCGTATTTTAAATAATCTTCATAGCCATAGCGTTTGAGAAAAACAGGGTTTTGCATTTTACCATAGCCATTTTCTATCATCACTTTGAGGCGTATCTGGCGTGCCTCTTCACTATCATAAAACTGTATAAATTTCCAAGCCCCATCACGGACCTTTACTGGGTCTCGGTCGCCCATACCTGCATTATTGCTGATGCCTGCTTGCGAGAATATCCCCATCATACGGCAGTTTATTTCACTGCCACCAGCCCCTGAGGGACCTGCAGGGCTTGGTGCAAAGCCAAAGAGGTTGGGATCATATTTACCACCCATATTCTGCTGAGAAAGGTAGTCCATACGCATGCCAATTTTGCCCTCTTCCCACAAATAGCCCCAGTCACCCTCACGCATTGCATAGCCTTCTTGGGTGCGCCCCTTTTTATCTTGCCATTTCTCAGTCAAAAGGCTCAGATAATACTCCATTGCAGTTATGCCTGCCTCACTGGCAAAAGATGCTTTCCAAACCTGCTTTTCTTCGTCAAATACAACTGCATCACCACCCGCCGCCCACAAGAAAGGCAACCAATCATAAGCTGCTTGGGGTCCGCCTGCTAAAACAGTCCCAAAATTCCCTTCGCTTGGGTTACTCAGTATCTTTGCGTATTCACGAAACTCTTCCCAATTTGTCGGAGGCGTATTGGCATTGAGCCCTGCCCGCTTGAACGTGTCTTTACGATACATTAATACACGCACCAGAGTCTCATAGGGCAGCATCCAGACTTTCTCGTCAGATTCCCCCTTTTTCTTACGCTTGATCACCTGCCAAACAGGCTTTTCTACACGTAAGTCCATTGACTCAGCAGGCTCTTTTGCTATAAATTCATCAAGTGGATATAAGAAATTATTCTGTATATAAGTATCGCTCTGTCTGAAGTTTACATAGATAATATCAGGCGCTACACCGCCAGCAATAGCCATCAATGGACCCGAGTCGAGATCCATATTCTCTATCTTGATACCAGAAAATGCACGTAGCTCGATATAGGGGTACTTTTCTCTAAAGGCTTTTATCACATTGCTGTTTGCCTTTGTATAGGCATCTGTCTTTTGTGGATCAGGCAATTCAAAGACTTTTAGAACTATCCTCTCTTCTGCATGTAAAGAGAAGATAGACAAAAGCAATAAGAGCAATGCAAATAATATGCTTTTTTTGATATCGCTTTTTATATTTTTCATTTAAACCCCTAAAAATAATCTCTAATTACTATGTGTTAAAAAGCTGTGTTTTGTCAATAGAAAAGTTTAATGCAAAATGCAGTATTTTTTTATAACAGTTAATAACTCACTATAATCCACTAAATTTTAAGTGTCAAAGGGACAGGTAATGTATTACCCAATCCAGATGCAATACATGGCATAGCAGGCAAACCGACATCTGAACTTGCTACTATTCTACCGTAGTATCACACAATTGCAGAGCCACTTTTATTACTTTTGAGGAGCCAAAAAAAGATGTTGACAAATAACATGCTATATAATAAAAAGAATATCGGATCAGATATCGTAGAAAAAGCTCACCAGTCATCATTAAAAGCTAAATGGGAGCAGAATGGGAGTACCCTCATGAGGAACCACAAGAAGTATGGAGAGGACATGGAGATCAGCGAGTATAACAAGTTGCTCTTTGATAATATCTGCAAAGCAGGCAGAGATATCATATTAGGTATCAATAGAGACACTCTATATCTTCATCTTCTTTTGATTCGAAGGGACGTACAGAGTGGCTCAAGTCCTCATCTATTCTCAATCTTTGACCTGACCAATAATACTATCATCACAAGCTTTTCTTTTGATGATGATTTTAATATTAACACTAAGGAGCAGCTCCTGAAAGCAGTTCCCAAAATACAATGGAGGCAAATAATGAAATCAACAGACGCATTCTTTTTTCGGGCGAGATTGCCTGAAAAAGGAGAGGTAGAAGACCTGGTAAATAGCTATACAGGCTATTTCTTTTCTTGTCCAAGCGAAGACTCATCTTACAGTGACCATTTAGACATGTACAGCCGTTATGGTTTGTATGTGGCTGACTTGATGAACTATTTCACCGACGAGCAAAAAGAGGGGTTAAAACTCTCAGATGATTACCATCTAAGCAACTATGTCAAAGGTATATATGACCGCCACCAAAACAACCTCAACACTGAGATAGATCTCTTCTTCGACTGGTTAATACAAAAAGGAGCTGTAGCATGAAAAAGACAATCTTACTTCTAATAGCGATCGCATTAATATCTAATCTATTTTGTCAAGAGGCAAAGGATGAAAAATACAGACTTATTGGGGTAAAAGGTGGTGTAAATATAACAAGAATAGCATATGATGGAGATAATCGTGATACCAATAATCGAACAGGATATTTCGCTGGTTTGTTTATGCTGGAGCAGCTCGGGGACAACTCTTTATTAGGCATAGACATGCTATTTTCCATCAAAGGAGACAAATCGAAGACTCTCGATGGCTCAGCTATTACCGAATTAAGGTATTTAGAGCTCCCTGTACATGCAAAGTATAGAATCAGATCAAAGCATGAAAAGGTAGAGATGCAACCATTCATTGGCTTATCTCCAGCCATTCTTCTCAAAGGAATCTCAGAGTATGAGAAAAAACGTACCGATATCACAAAAGAAGTGGAATTATTGGATTTAGGAATGAATTTAGGCGTCGATTTTGTCCTCCAAAAGAGACTAATATTAGGTGTGAACTATACAAAAGGTCTCACTAACATATTTAAAAACAGCATTATCGGTGCTACCAATTCAACATTGTCATGTAATCTCAATATTGTGTTTTAAAGAGGTTAAATGATGAAAAGGAGTCGTGAAAGAGTCACAAAATACGCCTTCTGATGAAGAACGATGTGCCAATAATTGGATCCCAAAAAACAATACGCACATCAGTGTCCAAAGCACATTTACAAAGTAGTATGCACATAGAATCATATAATCAAACAAGAGGATTCAGAAGCGATCGGATGGAGAGTTTTGTAACAAAAGAAAAAGCCGCAGCTGCGGCTTTTTTTTATTTGCCTCTTTGACACGAATCAAAAAAACAGCCAACTTCACAGAGTGAAATTGGCTGTCTAATTATTATAATTTATGAGCTATTCTATCTTTTATATCCAATATTTATCAAGAAGTTCTTTCTATTAAAGATATCTGAGTCGAGCTCGATACCTTTGGGAGAATTGCCATCAATAACGCCGAGTACTCCGCGTCCTTGCTCGGTTTGAGCCATAATAACTTGCACAGGATTACCTGTTGCGCAGAAAATATTCACCACTTCTCTACATTCTTTAATAGCGGGTAAGACTTGTATTGGGAAGCAGTTTTGCATAATGATAATAAAAGTGTGTCCTGCGCCGAGTTTTTTTTGAATTTGTGCAGCGAGATCTGTGAGCTCATTGTCATTTCCATCTTTTCTGATCAAGCAAGGACCAGACGCTTCATTGAATGCTAAGCCAAATTTAGCATTAGGTGCAGAATTTATCATTGCTTCATAGAGATCTTCGACAGTTTTTATAAAGTGAGATTGCCCATAAATAATATTTGCACCTTCGGGATAATTAATGTTTTCAATAATAATTTCCATAAGTCCTCCTATTTATTTTTGTCAAAATACAAGATTTAAAAAAAAGACCGTTTAATAACGGTCTAAAAAATTAAACAATTTTTTTAATAGTGTTTTTCTTTAAACAAGCAGTGCAGATTTTAATATTTTTAGCTTCGCCATCTATTTCTGCTCTAATTTTTTGCAAATTAGGTAAAAATCTTCTTTTAGAAGCTCTCATTGAGTGAGAGCGAAGATTACCGTTTAAAGGTTTTTTACCGCAAATATCACACATGATTGCCATAGTTCACCTTCTCCTTCACTTCTATCTTTAAACCAAAAAAACAAATCGTGTTATTTTGGCAAGTAATTTATTTCTTTTTACTAAATTTTATTAATGGAATAATGACTGTAAAGCATGCACCCGAATTTGGTGTATTAGTTATTTCAAGTTTTCCACGATGATCTTCGATGATTTTTTTGCTTATTGCCAAGCCTAAACCTGTACCACCTTTTTTACCTTTGGTGACAAATGGCTCAAATAAAGAATCTATTAATTCCAATGGTATGCCTGCACCCGTGTCTTGAACTGATATTTCAAGATTATTAGTTTCAACAGTTGCATCGACATGAACAGAATCTCCTTCATTGATTGCTTCTATCGCATTTTTTATTAGGTTTGAAAGACAACGTTTTATTCTACCTTCATCAAAAACAACCTTTTGCTTCACATTATTTTTAAAAGTCAATTTTACTTCATGCGCTTCAGCAATAGCTTGCATAGGTACCATTAAATTATTGAAAAAATCATCAAGGTCTATTTCTTTGAGTGCAAGAACGCTCTGCTCTCCACGGGCATAATCGAGTATTTCGCGAATCATTTCATCAAGATTCTTCGCTTGGCTGATTATTTTTTCCGTAAATTCTTCTGACTCTTCATAAAGACTGGCAATCAACTCAGCTGTTAGTATAATCACAGTGATGGGAGTCTTGATATCATGAACAATTTTGCTTGCTGCTGTGCCAATTGCTGCCATACGGCTTTCTTTTATTAAGCGATCAACTATTTCTACAAACTTTTGGTTTGTGCTACGAAGGCGGTGAGATATTGTCTTCATCAAGTTAAAAAGCAACATTGGGTATTGCATACATAAATCAATAAAAGTTCTTTTGGTCATTTTTAAAAGAACAATATCGGTACGAGCCCTAATAGTCGCTGAGCGTGGGTAATCATCGACCAGAGCCATTTCTCCAAAATAACTGTATGGTCCTAATACATCAAGTTCTGCTTGGGTGGTTTCAATACTTTGACCGACATGCTTGCTGACTTCAACTTCGCCCTCTATAATAATAAAAAAGCTATCTCCTGTAGAAAACTCTTCAAAGATTGTCTCTCCTGGTGCAAATTTTTCTAAGGTAAATCTTGAAGATACTTCGTTTAAAGCCTCTTCTGAAATGTCTGCAAAGAAGTCCAATTGCTTTATTATTGTTTGTATTTTTTTCATAAAAGCTCCATTAATATTATTGTAAAGCATTATATTTTAAAGCAATTATATTGTCAACAAATATTATTAATTATTTGTAATTCGTAAACAATAAAGCATTTCACGGTATATAGTGACAGTAGATCTGAAAGCTAAATCTTCCTTTTTTGAAAAATATAGAGGCTAAAAATCTTTTTTTAAACATAAATAATTGCAAAAAAAATCCAATATTTCCACTTTTTTACTCAGTTTTTCTCTCTTTTCTTTGATTTTTTTTCTCTTTGTTGTATTTGACTATTTAACAGTAAATTATCTATTGGGCTACCCTTGCATTCCCCTTGCTATCTTGGAGAATGAAAGGTAATCTTATAGGAATCTAAAGGGAGTGAAAAGGAGATTTATTATGATTTTTTTGAAAGAGAAAAGAGTAGCCTCTATTATATTTTGTTGTTATGATGATTGAGCAAATTTTTATTATGAGATTATGCAAAAGCCTCGTATGTTTCAAGACAAAAAATGCCTTTTATGATTAATCTGATTAAATAAAGAATTTTTATTTGACATAATGATTCAATTGATTTATATGGCTTATAGGAGACAGAATAATGAATAGACCTGATTACCAAAACAGTATTGTAAATCTCATGTCAAGCATACTGGGTGCTTTTGATTGTCAAAATAACTATCAACCTTTGAATAGTTTAAAAGTCGATCTCAAAAAGTATAAAAACATTGTTTGCATTGTGATAGATGCACTGGGACATAGTTTTCTAAGTAAGCAGCAAGACAGCTTTTTATACCAAAAAATGGTTGGCAAGCTGAGCTCAGTATTTCCTACGACTACATCGAGCGCTGTGACAAGCTTTCTCACCGCCCAAGCGCCTTTGCAGCATGCGATGACGGGGTGGTATATGTATTTCAAAGAATTGGCATCAGCTGCTGTTTCATTGCCTTTTGCACCGCGCTTTAGTAAAATACCTTTCGATGAAATGGGCGTGCTTGGCGCTGATATCTTTAATCACGAAAATGCTTTTGATAAAAATAATATACCTTATCGCGTGATTTTTCCCAATGAAACAATTAATTCTGCCTATTCAAAGCATAGCTTTAACTCACCACATAAAGTCGCTTACGAAGGGCATAAAGACTTTTTTACTACATTAGAAACACAGATCAAAGATAGTGCAAATGGAGCTAATATGATTTTGGCATATTATCCTTTCTTAGATGCAACTGCCCATGTCTATGGGATTAATTCTCCTGAGGCAAAGGACTTGTTTATTAAGATTGATAATAAGTTAAATGCTCTGATAGATCAATATGCAGATGGGAAAACGCTTTTTCTTATTACTGCAGATCATGGTATGGTCGATGTTGAACCAAACAAAAAGCTTTATGTTAAAGACTATCCAGAAATATCAGATGCCTTGATATTGCCCTTGTGTGGCGAAAATAGAGTTCCATTTTGTTATGTACGCCCCGCGGAGGCAGATGCTTTTGAAAGCTTTATGAAGAATGAGTTTTCTCAGTACTGTAGCATATTGAGCCAAAAAGAGGCTTTAGATATGCAACTCTTTGGGGTGGGTGAGATGAACCAGAAACTTATCGATCGCGTGGGCGATTATATTATTTTTATGCACGAAAATTACGTATTACTCGACCCAATTTACAATGAAAAGCCCAGTAACTTCGTCGGCTTTCACGGCGGATTGTCTGATGATGAGCTTTATGTTCCATTGATTTCAATAGGATAATAAACTCCTTTTAAAAAAATATTTATAAAAGCGTTGATTTTTATTGACAAAAAGACAATGCTTTATATTGATGCAATAGTAATAACTTTTAAAGATAAAACTACCTTTTTTAGTTGTTTTGCCAAAAATGAAAACAGAAAGAGAAAAAATGTCAAACTTTAAAGAAATGAACTTAAGCGAGGAAATATTAAAATCAGTAGATGAACTTGGTTTTATCAATCCCACACCCGTACAAGCAAAGGTAATACCCTTTTTATTAAATGATCAAAACCAAGACCTCGTAGTAACAGCACAGACAGGAACAGGCAAGACGGCAGCTTTTGGCTTACCTATAATCGAAAAAACAAATACTAAAAAAACACATATTCAGCATTTGATATTGTGTCCAACCCGTGAATTATGTTTACAAGTCGCTGATGATATAAGTGTTTATGCAAAATATATCAAGAACCTCAATGTCGTTGCTATTTTTGGTGGCGCAAATATTGAGAGACAAATAAAAATCCTAAAGGATGGTGTGCAAATAGTTGTCGCAACACCTGGACGCTTGATTGACTTGATGAATAGAAAGAAAGTGGATTTAAGAAATATTAGCACTGCTGTGCTCGATGAAGCTGATGAAATGCTCGATATGGGATTTCGTGAAGACTTGGAAGTGATTTTAGCTGATACCCCTAAAGATAAAAAGACGCTAATGTTTTCTGCAACAATGCCTGATGAAATTCTGGATATTGCACGTAAATACTTGAAAAACTTTGAACAAATAGGAATTGGTACAAAAAACTCAGGCGCTGATGGGGTTAAACATGAGTGCTATATGGTTAGCGCCAAAGACAGATATAATGCCTTGAAGAGAATAGTTGACTTTTACCCAAATATCTATGGCATTGTTTTTTGTCGCACACGACAAGAAACGCAAGATGTAGCTGATTTATTGATTAAAGATGGCTATAATGCCGACTCCTTGCATGGTGATTTATCTCAAAACCAACGCGATTATGTGATGGGTAGATTTAGAAATAGATTGCTCAGCTTGCTCGTAGCAACGGATGTGGCTGCACGTGGAATCGATGTCGACGATTTAACTCATGTGATTAATTATAATATCCCTGATGAATTGGAAATATATACACATCGCAGTGGACGTACTGGACGAGCAGGCAAGACAGGTGTTTCTGTTGTCATTGCGAATTTGAGAGAGAAAAGAAAGATTCAAATAATCGAAAGGCAGATTAAAAAACAGTTTGCCTTTAAAAAAGTTCCAAGCGGGCGTGAAGTCTGTGAAAAGCAACTATTTCACCAGATAGATAAAATTGAAAAAATAGACGTCAATGAGGCAGAAATAGACTCTTTCTTGCCAATTATTTATCGTAAACTTGAGTGGATGGACAGAGAAGAATTGATCAAGAAGTTTGTATCTGTTGAGTTCAATCGTTTTCTTGAATACTATAAGGACTCTGAAGATATTAATGCATACGATCCAAAGGCTAAAAACACTGTAAAATATGAGAGAATGTTTATTAATCTTGGTAAAAAAGACAATATCACACCACCCGATTTGATAGCATTAATTAATGAGCTTACAGGCATACGTACTATACCAATAGGCAAAATCAAGATACTTGATATATTCTCATTTTTTGAAATAGAAAATAGCTTTGCTGGCACTGTTGTCGACAGCTTTAAAAAGAAAGACTATAATGGCAGACGCATATTTGTCGAAATATCGGAAGAAGATACTAAAGATAGGAAAAAAGAAAAGAGATTCGATGGCGATAATAGAAAAAGACCTGATCGTAAAGGACCAGCAAAGGACGAGCAAAGACAACAATTTAAGAAAAATAGAACGAAACAGACTGACGATACAAAGAATAAGAATAAAAGAAGAGGTAGGATGCAATAGCTTTCTCGCACCATGTGAGTAAGAAAGAATATCACCTTATCTCGTTATAAATAAGCAAAGAAATATTAATGATATTTAACTCGGTCCCTCATTCAGGGATCGAGTTTTTGTATGTGTATAGAAGAGGGATTTACTTGCTTATAATGGTGAAAATCTATGCTGATTTCATTGAGCGAGATGATTTAATCTGCCGTCTCTTTTGCTTCTATCTCATATTTAACATTATTTTGACAGCATTAGTAGCGGCACCCAGGCGTACATTATCTGCCACATTCCAGAATTGTATCGAGCTCTTATCAAAGGCATAACGCAGGCGAGAGACATGAGAATCATTGGAATTATTCAGATAATAGGGGGTCATATAATCTTCATTGTACTGAATTGCTGGAGAGTTTTTGAAGGCTTCATGAAGCTTCTCTATCTCAATTTCTTTTTGAAGCTGAACAAAAACGCTGGCTGAGTGCCCTCGCATGACAGGCACACGTGTGACTGTGGAGCTTATCTCAAGATCAGGTGCTGAGAGAATTCTTTGCATTTCAAATTGTAATTTATGTTCTTCTTCACAATAACTATCATCTTCGAATGCGCCGATTTGTGGTATGACATTTAAGTCAATGTGTTGCGGGAAGATACCTATATCAGTTGAGCCTTTGCGTTGCTCCTCCAAAATAGCAATACCGTGATGCCCTGCACCAGAGACAGATTGCATGGTGGTGATGATTACTCTTTTTATGTCAAAATGCTGCTTTATTACATTGAGCGCTAAAGCGATTTGAATTGTGGAGCAATTGGGATTGGCGATTATGCCACGATAGCCCTTTAATTGCCCGCCATTTATTTCTGGTACAATGAGTGGAATATTTTTATCACGACGAAAGGCTGAGGAATTATCTATAACAATATTGCCAGCTTCAGCAGCGATAGGAGCAAAGACTTTGGAAATGGCAGAGCCTGCAGAAAATAATAAATAATCATACTTCTCTCGCATTTTACCTTCTGTGAGTTCTTCTACAGTTAAACTTTTTTTATTAAATAAGACTTCTTTGCCTGCTGAGCGAGCAGAAGCAAAGAGTCGTAATTCTGTAGCTGGCACAGAGAATTCTTCAAGGTTTTTGATCATCATTTGTCCAACTTCGCCTGTTGCCCCAACAATTCCTATTTTCATATTATCCTCTTTTTCTATTTTTCAAAACGCTCTTGTTCAATAGTCCAAATTAAAAAAGCATAGCTAAAGGCAATGTCTTTATAAATGCTATATCTGTCACCAGACCCGCTATGCCCCTCATTCATATTCATTTTCAATAAGAGAAGATGCTTATCTGTCTTCATTTCTCTCAGTTTTGCTGTCCATTTTAAAGGCTCCCAATAAGTGACACGAGTATCTCTAAAGCCCGCAGTAATCAAGAGATGAGGGTAATTCTGCGCTACAACTTGGTCATAGGGCGAATAAGAGGCAATATAGTCAAAAAACTTTTTATCATTAGGATTGCCCCACTCATCGTATTCGGTCACAGTTAGCGACTGACTACTGTCAAGCATGGTATTGAGCACATCGACAAAAGGCACATCAGCAATGGCAGTACGAAAGAGTTCAGGTCTTTGATTGATAACTGCACCAATCAGCATTCCACCAGCACTGCCACCTTCAATAGCCAGCTTTTGTGGCGAGGTATAGCCATTTTTAATTAGATATTCTGCGCAGGTAATGAAATCAGCGAAGGTGTTTTTTCTATTTAAAAGCTTGCCTTGATCATGCCAACTCTTACCTAAATTGCCACCACCTCTGATCTGTGCAATAGCATAAATCCAACCTCTATCCAAGAGGCTTAGACGCGAGATAGAAAAGTAGGGATCGTCGGAGTCGCCATATGAGCCATAAGCAGTGAGTAGGCAGGGATTATTGCCGGTAAAGAGGTCTTTTTTATATACCAACATCAGTGGAACTCTTTGCCCGTCGGCGAGATCGACAAAGACAAGCTGTTCCTCATAATCTTCTTTTTTGTAATTGCCAAGTGGTAAATAATGTCTCAAGACCTTATAATCGCTTATTTTGGTTTGCCCAAGTTCTTTCATATTGATCTGGTAGAGGATGGAAGGCTCTGTTAAAGAATCATAACTAAATCTGAGGCTATCACTTTTATCATCAGGATTGACACTTAGCTCTACAGAATAATTTTCTGCTGCGAAATCTAATGAGTGCTGATTATTTGTGCTCTTATTGATAACTCTAATGCGGTTTTGACCATTTATTCTTTCTGATAAAACATAGAAGTCCTTGAAATGTGAAACGCCTTCCAGCACAGTGAACTCGTCACCTGAGAAGAGTAGTTCTTTATCATTGAAGTCAATTCCTTGCACTTCATAATACTGATAATTTGGCTCAAACTCGCTTGTATAAAGATAAAACTTATTGTCATAATGTGCGGGGTAGATTTGTATATTGGGTTTTCTTAAGTGTATATTTTTTAGCTCATCATTCGGGTTATTTGCTGATATATACCATGTTTCAGAGCTTGTTTTGCTATTGGTATTGACAAAAATAATGTCTTTACTCCTTGATTTTGAGGGGTAGAGATAAAAGGCATCGTCTTTTTCTTCAAATATTAGCTTATCTTCTGCAGGGTCTGTGCCTACAACGTGTTTGTAAAGTTTATTGGGAATATACTTATCGTCTTGTTTGGTGTAGAAAAAAGTCTTGCTATCGTTAAACCACACAATTGAGTCGACATTTTTAATCGTATCATTATAGTGCTTTCCCGTTTTTGTATCCTTGAGATATAATGTGTATTGTTCAGCGCCTTCATAATCGACAGAATATGCTAAGATAGAGTCATTGGGGCTAATTGAAAACTCCCCTAAATCGTAGAAATTATGACCTTTTGCCAGTTTATTTGAGTCAATTAGAACTTGTTTCTCTTGAGTATAAATATTAATTCGATAACTGACACCATAGGCATCGCCTTTTCTCTCTTCATAATAGTACTGCCAGTCATCAATGCGATAAGGCACGCTTAAATCATTTTCTCTGAAGCGGCTTTTGATTTCCGTGTAGATAGTCTTTTGTAGTTTGGCAAATGATTTACTGATCTTCTTTGTGTACTTATTCTCTGCCTTTATGTACTTTACCGTTTCATTAATGCTTTCGCTTTTGCTCATATAGTCATAATTATCTATCCATTTTACATCGTGCATTTCTTTTTCTTGGGGGTGTTTTGTTGCTACTGGTGGTTTTGGTAATGCAATTACATAGCTGAAAATTGCTAAACTTACGAATAATAAGGCTTTTCTTTTCATATGTTTTCCTTTAAATTAGTTTTCTTGCCAGAAATTGTAGAGATCTTTGAGAGAGCAGATCCAAGCATCTTTTTTATAGGCATATTGTAGAGTTTTATTGTATAATTTCGCCCAATGAGGGTAATCGATGGGGTCGAACATGGTATTATGCCAAAGGATGGAAATGTGCGAATAATTGTTTCTGGCATTATGAATATGTTTTTTTATTTCTTTGAAAGACTTTCTTGCAGAGAGCTTCATAGCTTTTGGTGAAAACAGTGTTGTATCCATTACTGTGAGTGGTATTTCTAAGATTTTAAAAGGCTTGTTTTCTTTAATATTAAATGGATGAAAAGGGAATGAGACCCCTGCACGATAGCCGATGTTTTCCCAAAAGCCGAGGGTTGCATCATACTTAAATCCAGCCTTTTCCAGTAAAGAAAAAGACTTTTGATAGTCGAAAGTCAGATAGTGGTTTCGATAACCAATAGCTTCAAAACCAGCATCAGTGAGGTTTTTATATTCTTCATTCATTGTGTCTTGATCAAATGCTGCTGTCATTGTCCCGTGCAAGCCAATTTCATTATCATGAAGCGTTTCTTTTACATCATTGAGCAATTTTTCGTCAAACAAGTACTCCTGGCGTCTATCAAGGGCTTGGGAGCCTGCTAAAAGGAAAAAAGTAGAATTAGCTTCGTATCTTTCTTCCATCATCTTGATTTTTTTTATTATCTTGGTTGAGTTATAAGAAAATTTCTTGGTAAGATAGTGTCCGACAATCTTGTAGAGAGAGTTGATAGGTTGCTCTTTTATTCTCTTTTTATTGTATTGGATATTACTCTTGAGATGATCTTTTGTCCAAAAGTTCCAGTAGTCAATATCATGAGAAATCGTCATGGCAAAAAGGCTTTTATTAGGCCATTTCCTCTGTTTAGAGAACTTTTTTAGTATGTATTCAAGACTCAATTCAAACATGTGGCAATAGCGGTCAACTACAGGTATTTCAGTAAAACCCCAATAATGCTGCATTGAGGATTTAAAGTCATATCTATCACCAGGAAACATTTCTTTGTCATCGGTATACTCTTGCCAACAAGTCAAGAAATAGAAAGCAGATGAAATGATATCTTTATTAATTAGAATAGATCTATCGCTATTGTAGAATATTTGCCCTGGAGGAGAGAATAAGAAAGGAATATACTCATTGCCATATTTGAAAAAGCGGACTTTTTCATTAGGGTAAACTGGTATTGTATAGTCTTTTGCCTCATCTAATTCCACGTAAAAGAACTTGACAGCATTTGGGTTATGAGTGATAATCACAGGGTATTCTTTTTTTGTGGGAGGTCCATAATAAATATGTGCTTCTTGGCGCTCTTCAGTGTATTCAAAAGACGGATTTAAGCCTAATATACGGCAAAATGTGCGAAATACATATTCTGCCTTAGGTCTAAAGCTCTTTTCTACATCTATTAAGATATTAAGGGTATTAGTTGCTTCTTCAAAGAGGGATTCATTTGCTATGTTTTTCATTCTTTGATAAATACCTCAGAAAAAATATCATCTATATGTTTGATAAACTTCACTTTAATCCCTTCTTTAATATCACTTGGTAATTCTTCATAATCGTCTTGATTAGCATAGGGCAAAAGGATATTCTTGATGTTTGCTCGCTTGGCTGCAAGGAACTTTTCTTTTACGCCACCGATAGGCAAAACATTGCCATAAAGCGTGACTTCACCTGTCATGGCGATGTCATGTCTTACTTTGCTATTGAGGAGGACAGAGGCAATCGACGTGGTGAGGGTCACGCCTGCAGATGGTCCATCTTTTGGTACAGCCCCTGAAGGTAAATGGATATGTAAATCTGTTTTTTCCAACTCTTCAATATTAATCTTATATTTCTTATAGTTTGACTTTAAATAAGTAAGTGCAATTTTGGCACTTTCTTGCATCACTTCACCCAGCAATCCTGTAAGTATAAGGTTCCCTTTGCCAGGCATTTGAGTTGTTTCACAAAAGAGTATTTCACCCCCAAAAGAGGTCCAGGCAAGCCCTGTAACTATTCCGATTTCTGGCTTTCGATTGGCAAGCTCTAATTGAAACTTTCTTCTTCCTAAATAGTCTTTTACTCTTTTGCTGGTGACAACGACTTTTTGTTCATCACCTTCAGCAACCTTTCTGGCTATCTTTCTCATGATAGTGGCAATAGTTCTTTGTAGAGACCGTACGCCTGATTCGCGTACATAATAGCGTATCAGCTCTTTGATGGCGCAAGTTTGAATCTGTACATTCTGTTTAGTTAGTCCATTATTATCTAATTCTTTTGGTATGAGATATTTTCGTGCAATTTGAACTTTCTCTTCTTCAATATAACTGGAGAAGCTGATGACTTCCATTCTGTCTCTCAAAGCAGGGGGGATGGTGTCCAGTGAATTGGCTGTAGTAATAAAAAAGACATCAGATAAATCAAAAGGTAGATTGATATAATTGTCAACAAATGTGCTGTTTTGTTCGGGATCCAATACCTCTAATAAAGCTGAGGCAGGGTCACCACGAAAGTCTTTGCCCACTTTATCTATTTCATCGAGCATGAAGAGAGGGTTTGATGTTTTACAGCGCTTAATCTCTGTAATAATTCTGCCAGGCATTGCTCCTATATAGGTGCGTCGATGTCCTCTAATCTCTGCTTCATCATGGATACCACCTAAAGAAATACGAATAAACTCACGGTTCATGGACTTGGCAATAGATTTACCCATGGATGTCTTTCCTGTGCCAGGAGGTCCTGTAAAGCATAGTATGGGTCCCTTTATCTCTTGCTTGAGTTTTTTTACAGCGATAAATTCGATGATTCTTTCTTTTACTTGCTCTAAACCAAAATGATCATTAGTTAAGATTTGCTCAATCTCTTTCAAGTCTAATCTATCTTTACTATGTTTTGTCCATGGTATATTTATCAGCCAATCAAGATAAGTACGCACAACATTGTATTCACTGGAGGCAGGAGGTATCATGCTCAGCCGCTTAAGCTCTTCCATGGCGACTTCATAAACATAGGGAGGTAAATTGGCATCTTCTACCTTTTTTCTTTGGTCTTCGGCTTCGATAGAAGATTCATCTGCTTCACCTAATTCTCTTCTTATTGCTTCTAACTGCTCTTTGAGGTAGTATCTACGCTGATCTTCAGTCATCTCGAGCTGTAATTTGTTTCTAATTGTATTCTCAACTTTTTTGATTTTTACAAGCTCTGCCATTTCTTGATTTAAAATAGTGTATCTTTCAACTAAATCATTTGTTTCCAGTATCTTTTGCTTGATTCTTATATCTATAGGAATATTTCCAGCAATAATATCGCTGACTCTTCCATGCTGCTTGATAGCCTTTAAGCCGACGATTAGGTCTTTGTTCATCTCTTCAGATTCTAAGACAAATTGATCGAGCATTTCAAGTGTGATTTTACGGTTAGCTAAGATGGTTGGATTGCTATCGAGATTTTCGGCGATAGTTTCTACTTCAACAAGCATAAATGGCTGATGTTGAGTAACTTTTTCAAGCTTAATTCTCGTTACTCCTTGAAGTAATAAGCTTAGAGATCCATCATTATTACGCAGCATTCTCAAAATTCGAACAGCAGTACCATACTCATAAACCTCAATTTCAGAGGCGTTTTTACTATCTTTTTGTAAAAAATAGGCAAGTATTTTATCATTTGCCATTGAGTGTTCAATAATCTTTATTATTCTATCATCTGAAGTTACTAAAGGAAGCATCAGATATGGAAACATAACAATATTATTCAAGTATATCACTGGTAAAGTGCGTGGTATTTGATTGCTAAAGTTCATGCATTCCTCCTGATTTTAATATATAGATAATATAATTAAAAAGTAGTAAAAAAGTCAATAAAAATCTTTATTCTTGCTCTTATATGGGAAAAAAGATAAAAAAAAAGCTAAAGCCCATTGCGAGGCTTTAGCATATTTAGAAAACCATTATACTTTAATGATCGGGGTCGATGCTGCTTGTGAGCCATGCCTCGCCTCGTTTTTCCCAATCTCCATGTTGCGAAGCATCAATATACCTTTCCCATTCATAAATGCCGCTTTGCTTTGCCAGCCTGGTAAACTGCATTTTTACAATAGGATTATTGACAATAACTACAGATCGTTCCATTCCTTTGATTTTGTAGTGTTTTTGACCTTCTTCTAACACTTTTTGAGCCTCAGCTTCAAGAGGTTTAAGATTTCGCATATCAACAAAGACTCCAAATTTACTTGGTAACTTCGATGTTATTCTCTTTGATTCTTCAAGCCAAACAGACATTTCTTCTTTGTTCATTGCACCTGAAAACATGATTTTTACGCCATAACTTGTTTGATCTACACTAAACATTTGCTCCTCCTTTATATGGGCATGTTTTGCTAAAAAAGTTGTTTGTTAATGTTTTCACCTCTATGTTGAGTAATATTATACTTGTTTTTTTCATTTTGTCAAGATTTTTTAGAATATTCCATAAAAAAAAATGACAAGAGAGCCTCTTGTAGATTAGATTATATATGGAGGAATGAATTGATTAGAATTAATATTATAAGCGAAAATCACGTTGCAATGAGTCATAGAAAGCAATGTATTGCTGAATGGGGTCTGTCTTTTTTTCTTGAAGTAGAGGGTAAAAACATCCTTTTTGATAGTGGACATAAAGGTTTTATTGCACAAAATGCTGAGATAATGGGCATCGACTTGAACAGAGTTGATTATGTAGCTTTGTCGCATTATCACTGGGATCATCTTGAAGGGTTATTGCATTTTGAGTTTGCAGAGAAGAAAAAGCTTTTTTTACACCCAGATATTCTGACAAAAATACCCGTAGAACAAAAGGTTTATTTGCAGGAAAAGTTTGCTGTAATAGAGTCACAAAGAGCGATAGAGATAAGTAAAAATGTCTTCTTTTTAGGAGAAATACCCCGCGTTACACACTTTGAACCTGGCACTTATAAAGGACTGCCAATCAATGATGATACTGCACTGGCAATTTCCACAGATCAAGGTGTCGTGGTGATAACTGGCTGTTCCCACTCAGGTATTTGTAATATCTGTGAATATGCCAAAAAAGTCACAGGGCAAAAACTATATGCTGTGATTGGTGGTTTTCACTTGAAAGAAAAAGATACAGACATTGTTAATTCAACAATAGATTATTTTACCAAAGAAAAGCCCACATATTTGTGCCCTATGCACTGCGTTGATTTTTCAGTGTTGAGCCGTTTCCACTATGAGTTTGGCAGTTACTACTACGGTGTTGGAGATGTTTTTACTCTTTGAAAGTATTGAATAATTAAAACAGCGGGAGAGATGTAAGCTGTATCTCATAGGAATATTAGAAAATAAGACTTGATATGAATAACCTGAACATGAACTGAAACAGATAGCCTTTTGCTGCAATCCTGTCTTATTCTTTGTCAAAATAGATTTGCTCTTTTGATTTGTAATAAAACAATTAAATAAATATTGACTTAAAAAAGATCTTTTAGATAATTGTATTAATTAAAGTAAAAAGGAATGATAATTGAAAAAGGTATTCATAGAAACTTTGGGCTGTAAGGTCAACCAATATGAGTCAGCTGCGATTCTTGATTTGTTAATCAAAAAAGGCTTTGCCAGCACGAATCAGATAGACGAGGCCGATGTATTGATTCTCAACTCATGTACCGTTACAAATCGTACAGATTACAAGAGTAGAAATGTGATCAGACATTTTTTAAAGCTTAAAGAAGCTGACCCAAATAAGATTGTAATTGTTAGTGGCTGTTATGTGCAAAGAGAAAAAGCGCAAGCAGAAGAGCTTGGAAACATTGACGCCATTATCGATAATAACAATAAAAGCGCTATACCTGAGCTTGTTGAAAAGTTGCTTTTGCATAATGCTGAGCCGATAGAGTCATGTCAGCAAGCACAAGACTTTATATATTTTGATGAATTGCCCTCGAGCTCAATGGGGGAGAAGAGCCGTGCATTTATAAAAATACAAGATGGCTGCAATTTCTATTGTTCCTATTGTGCCATCCCTTATGCACGTGGAAACCCGCGTAGTAGAATGCCAGAATCCATTATCGCTCAAGTCGAAGAGATGATAAAAAAAGGCTACCATGAGTTCGTTTTGGCTGGTATTAATCAGGGCTTATATGGAATAGATTTTTCAGAGAGGAATACTATTGCTAACAACCTTGCAGAGCTTATTCAAGTAATATGCGATATCCCAGGTTATAAAAAAATAAGGCTTAGTTCTGTTGAACCACAGCTTTTTACTGAAGATTTAATCAAAGTTATTTGCGAGAATGAACAAGTTTGTCCACATTTTCATATACCTCTTCAATCTGGTTCTGACAGTATATTGCAAGCAATGAGAAGGAAATACGATACTCGCCTCTTCAGTAATTTAGTGCAAGAGATAATTAGCAAAAGGGCAGATGCTGCCTTTGGTTTTGATGTCATAGTCGGGTTTCCTGGCGAGACAAATGAGTTATTTGCTGAGACTCTTCATTTTTTAAAAAGCTTGCCATTGACATACTTACACGTTTTTATTTACTCAAAAAGAAGAAGTACTGTCGCTGCAAAGCTACCTAATCAGGTTCATGGCAATACAGCTAAAGAGAGAAGCCAAGCTCTGATAAGCTTATCTCACGAGAAAATAATACAATATGCTAAAAAACTGGTTGACATAAAAGCGCCTTTGCTTTGTATTGTTGAAGGTAGTGAAAATGACGTTTACTATGGGATGACTGATCATTTCGTAAGAGTTCAATTTAAAGCAGATAGAGAGGCTGTAAACAAGGGTGATTTGGTAAAGTTAAAAGCTATAAAAGCCGATGGCGAGCAAATCATAGCAGAAATTTGGTGATGTGATGATAAAGATTGATAACTTGAGCGTTGATTTAGGTGGCAAACCAATTGTAGAAAATATCAGTGTTACTATTCAAAACAACTGTAATACCATGCTTGTCGGTAAAAGTGGCTCTGGTAAAAGCGTTTTGATGAAAGCAGCAATTGGCTTGTTTCCTGCCAAACAGGGAGAAATTCATATCGATGGACAGCTAATTAATAAATTAAAGCAAAGAGAATTGAGTAAGATTAGAACGAATATTGGATATTTGTTTCAAAATGCTGCTCTTTTCGATTCTATGAATGTTTATCAAAACGTTGCTTTCCCTTTATTTGAACATAAAAAATACAGCACTGAGAGAGAGATTATTAATAAAGTCAAACAAACACTCGAGGCAGTCCAATTAGATGATGTGATGATGAAAATGCCTGCAGATTTGAGTGGTGGAATGAGAAAGAGGGTAGGACTGGCAAGATCAATCATCATGAACCCCAAATATATTATTTATGATGAACCAACGACTGGGCTTGATCCTGTTACTGGCTCTGAAATAATCGATTTAATCGGCTCTCTGCAAAAAGAATTGCAAATGACAAGCATCATCATTACTCACGATATTGAGTGTGTGGAGAGGCTAGCAGAAGATATTATCATGCTCGAAAATAGAAATTTAGTTTTCGCTGGCACTTATAATGACTTTAAACAGTCTGAACTGGCAAGTGTTCAGCAGTATTTGTCTTTTTTTTAACCAATTAATTATTAGGAGGCTAAATTGAAAACAAATTATCATATTAAAAAAGAGGACTTTGTAGTTATCCTTACAGGAGCAGGAATTAGTGCAGAATCTGGTATAAAAACATTTAGAGATAGTGATGGACTTTGGGAAAATCACCCTGTGGAAAAAGTGGCAACCCCTGAAGGCTTTAGAGCTGACCCAAAGCTCGTTTGGCAATTTTATAAGGAACGTTACAATCAGCTGAGTGAGGTGGAACCAAACCCAGGACACTATGCACTTGCAGAGCTGGAAGACTACTTGCAAGGTAATTTTAGCCTCATTACACAGAATGTAGATGACTTGCATCGCAGGGCGGGTTCAAAAAAAATACTTGAAATGCACGGGCAGCTAAATAGTTGCTTTTGCACGAGATGTAAAAAACATTATTCTGTTAAAGATATTGACTTAAATATAGATGTACCAAGTTGTATAGCCTGTGGTGCTGATTTGCGTCCTGATATTGTGTGGTTTGGCGAAATGCCTTATTTTATGGATGAAATTGACGAAGCTCTGAGAAAGGCAACTTATTTTATGACTATCGGTACAAGTGGACAGGTATATCCAGCAGCACAGTTTTTACTCTTTGCACGCTCTTACGGTGTGAAAACATTGGGTGTAAATCTGACTGAACCTGAGAATAGAAGCTTTATCGAAGAATTCCATTTGGGTAAATCTGGCGAAGTGCTGCCCAAGCTTGTGAAATTATTTATTAATTAAAAAGGGGTAAATATGGCAAAGTTCTTGATTACTGGTAGCGAAGGAATGCTTGCTTATGCGATAAAAAATAATGCTTATTTTGCTGATCATACGAGTTATGGATCAAAAGACTTTAATCTACTTAATTTTGAGCAGATGGAAGCGGTGATAAAGCGTGATAAACCAGAGTATCTGATCAATTGCGCTGCCTATACAGATGTGACAAAAGCAGAAACAGAATTTGAGAAGGCAAATGCTGTAAATGGCGAAGCAATTCGAGATTTGGCAAACTTATCAAAGAACTATGATTTTAAGCTTATACAGATAAGTACAGACTTTGTCTTTAGCGGTAAAGACTTTTTTGAAAAGCATGAGGATGATGAGATTGACCCTGTAAATGCTTATGGTGCATCAAAGGCTAAAGGTGAAACCTATGCTTTAGATATTGCGAAAGACCCTTTGATACTGCGTGTCTCTTGGTTGTTTGGACCGCATGGTAAAAACTTTATCTCTGTGATATCAGAGCTTATTAAAACAAAAGATGAAATAAATGTCGTTTCAGACCAGCTTGGAAAGCTTACTTATACTGTTGACACAGCGGATGTATTGGCTAAACTAATTGAAAGAAATGAAAGTGGAATTTATCACTTTGCAAATGAGGGCATTGCAAGTAGATATTTTATAGCTTTAGAAATAGAACGCATTTTAAAAAAGTATAATATGGGAGCAAAGAGTTTTATAAAAGCCATAACGGCAAATGAATATCCAGATAAAACGCCACGCCCAGATTATTCAGTATTAAACACCAATAAGATCTCCTTTTTACTTGGTGAAAAACCAAGACTATGGAAAAACGCTTTAGAGGATTTTTTGAAGAGGTAAATAATGGAAGAGGCTAAAACCTATTATGCAAGCCCAGTAAGGGATGCGCAGGAAGATATCGTTCAATATAATAAATGGCTAAAAGAACAAAAAAATGTGGTTACATTGCTCGAAGCTGTCACTGCTCCAATTTTATTGTTGAATAATAATATGCAAGCCGTATATTGCAATAAGGCTTTTTTTGACTTATTGGAGGAATATGATGAAGAGAGTGTTCTTGGTTGTCGCTTGGGTGAGATAGTCAATTGTGAGAACAGCAAAGAGGCACCCTCTGGATGCGGTACACATCACTTTTGTAAATACTGCCCTGCTTTAACCACCATTATGAGTGGTTTAGAAGGAATCCCAGATGAACGGGATTGTAGAATAAGTACGCTCGTCAATGAAAAGTATGATTTTCTTGAACTTAGAGTCAGCTCAAACCCAATTGATATTTCAGATAAAAAGTATGTATGCCTTTCTGTGCAAGATATATCAAAGTTCAAACAGCAATATATGATGGAAAAGATATTTATACATGATATTTCAAATACTGCTACAATCATTCAAATTACAACTGACTTGCTGAAAAGTTTAGTTTCAGATGAACAGATTAATTATTATATTAATAACCTCTACAATGTTTCTTTACAACTAACAGATGAGATTAAATCGCATCGTGAGATTATATTAACTGAAAATAATGAGCTGCAGACTGAACAAGTTAAAATTGATTCCAGCATAGATCTGATGAAGATAATGGCAAGTAAATATCAATTGCACAAGATTAGCAAAGATAAAGAGATTAGAATTGATGAAAGCTCTGCTGATACGAGTTTTAAAAGTGATACTACAATCTTTAAAAGAGTGTTTGGAAATATGCTAAAGAACGCCCTGGAAGCCGCTGTTAGCGGTGATATTGTGAGAATAGGCTGCAATATTACAGAAGAAGATAGAATTAGCTTTTACACGCATAATCCACAAGTGATGAATGAAGATATCAAAGCAAATATCTTTAAAAAGGTTTATTCAACAAAGGGTAAGAACCGAGGGCTGGGGACATATAGTATCAAGCTATTAACAGAAAACTATTTGTCAGGCAGTGCTACCTTTGAGTCAGAACCAGAAAAAGGAACGACCTTTACAATAACACTGCCTATCGGTTTATAATTATTCTTTAGTAAGCTTGATGCCTAATTCTTTAAGCTGTTTTTCGTCTACATGAGATGGACATTGACTCATAAGATCGACAGCTTTGAGAGTTTTTGGAAAAGCGATCACATCGCGTAAAGACTCAGCTTTAGTTAAGATCATTACAAGTCTATCAATGCCTGGTGCAATGCCCCCATGTGGTGGTGTGCCGTATTTGAGAGCGTTTATAAAGAAACCAAACTTGTCTGCAAGCTCTTCTTCTTTGAACCCCAAAACATCAAATATCTTCTTTTGAATATCCCAACGATGACATCTAATACTGCCAGAAGAGAGCTCCATGCCATTGCATACCATGTCGTAAAGCTGCCCTTTTATCTCGCCAAACTTGCTTTCATCGTCTAAATAAGGAATGTGCTCTTCTTTTGGTAAAGAGAACATATGGTGCGCTGGCTCCCATCTTTGCTCATCGTCATTGTACTCAAATAGAGGAAAATCAGTTATCCAACAGAAGGCAAAATCATTTTCATCATAGAGCTTTAATTCTTTGCCAAAGTGATTTCTAATACCAGCCAAGACCTTATAAACGACTTTATTTGTATCTGCAGCAAATAAGATTAAATCATTTACCTTTGCCTGTGTTTTTTCTTTAATGTTTAAGATTTCTGTTTCGCTTAAAAACTTCGTTATGCCACCATCAAAGCCAGTTTCAGTGACTTTGACAAAAGCTAATCCTTTGCCATCAAGATGCTTGGCAATAGCGGTAAGTTCGTCAATTTGTTTTCTGCTATAATGTGCACAATTAGGGGCAACAACGCATCTTACAGAACCTTTTGCTTCAAAAGCTGATTTGAAGACTTGAAATTCTGAGTTTGCAACAATATCTGAGACGTCGATCAACTCCATACCAAATCTCAAATCTGGTTTGTCTATACCATATTTATCCATTGCTTCTTGCCAACAAAGCCTCTTGAAAGGCGTCTTTAACTCATAATTAATTGTCTTTTTAAAAACATAAGCAAACAGCTCTTCCATCAGCTCAAAGATCTCATCTTGAGTAACAAAGCTCATTTCAAGGTCAAGCTGTGTAAATTCAGGTTGCCTATCTGCACGTAAGTCTTCATCACGGAAGCAGCGGGCAATTTGGAAGTATCTGTCCATCCCTGATATCATTAAAAGCTGTTTATAAATCTGTGGTGATTGAGGCAAAGCAAAGAATTTGCCATGATGAATACGGCTTGGAACAAGATAGTCTCTTGCCCCTTCTGGCGTGCTTTTCATCAAGATGGGTGTCTCTATTTCATAGAAAGATTTTTGTGTTAAAAACTCTCTAATAGCAAAAATCATATTGTGACGCATGATCAAATTCTTCTGCAAAACATCACGTCGTAAATCGAGATACCTATAGGTCAGTCGTAAATCTTCTTCAGCCAAAACGTTTTCATTGAGCTGTATAGGCAGCGGCTCGCTTTGGTTTAAAAGCATAGCCTCTGTAATATGTAATTCGATTCTGCCCGTTTTCATGTTCAAGTTTAGATTCTTTTCTCCACGTGGATAGACCTTGCCTCTCACAGCAATGACATACTCATTACGGACATCTTTTGCAACTTCATAAGGCTGCTGATTTGCTGGATCGAACACACACTGAACTATGCCTTTCACATCTCTTAAATCGATGAATATTAAGGCACCTAAGTCTCTTCGGCGATGCACCCATCCCATGAGAATAACTTCTTGCCCTTCAAGGGTTTCATTTATATCGCCACAGTAGTGGCTTCGCTTCCAATTTCCCATTAAGTTTAACATATAAACCTCATTCTATTTTATTCTTTGAAATGTAATTTCTTTATTATTAAAGACAAAAACAAGCTGATTGATGTTTCCTTTTACTTTTGGAAAGAAGATGATGCCCTGTTTTGACGCATGAGGCAAAATGTCTCCAAATGAAAAAGAATCAAGCATAATATTCTTTTGGATAAGCTGTCTTTTTTGCAAGATCTCTTGCTGTGACTGTGTTGACATTAAAAAGCGGTCAATATATAAAGTCTCATTTTGCAGCATAAGATCTAATACCTGTTCTTGATCTTGTACATCCATTTGATTTCTATCTTCGTCGAGTAAAGCAAAGCTGGACGGTCTTACTTTGTATGGTTGACTTGTATTGTTTTGAACTTTTATCCAAAACGTTGTATAGTGGTCAGAGAGGAATTGCGGGTCCTTTATCCACATTTGTTCTGTGACTGTCAATGTGATTCCCTCGCTTTTGTAGATTGCCAGATCATCTGCAATGATTAAATCTGGCGATTGGATTGGCAGGAACCTTGTTGAACAGCCAGTTAGGAATAATATAAAAAGAAGAGACAGGCAGTAATAAAACTGCCTGCAATTTGTTTTATAATTATTCATCTTCCTCGTCTTCATTTGGAATATCATTTTCTTCATCGTCTTCTTCCAATGGGTTTAAGAGGTTTTCTTCATCATCATTAGGATAAGCCTCTTGCATCTCTTTTGCATACTGTTGTCTTTCTAAAACGAGTTTTTCTTGTAATGCTAAGTTCTCTTCTTGGTCTTCTTCGCTGATTTTTGTTACATCATGAACCATGTCATCTTCGCCAACATTGATCAGTTTAACGCCTTGAGTTCTTCTGCCTTGCAGGTTGATATTCTCCACTTTTTGTCTGATAATAATACCGTTTTTAGTAATAATCATCAACTCATCACTATCAGCGACTTCCATCATCGTGACGAGCTTGCCAATTTTTGATGTTTTATCAGAAGCAAAAGCGCTTACACCTTTTGAGCCGCGTTTTGTTTGTGTGTATTCAGAGATAGCTGTACGTTTTCCATAACCTTTTTCGGTGAGGGTAAGAAGATTGCCTTCGCTGCTCAATACAAGCATAGACATTACTTCGTCAGTAGGTCTCAATCTAATACCTGTTACGCCCGCTGTATTTCTACCTGTTGCACGAATATCGGTTTCTGCAAATCTATTACAGAAGCCATCTGCCGTTGCCATAGCAATAAAGCTTTGTCCATCAGAAATGCGTGCATCAATCAATTCATCACCATCATTGAGATTAATTGCAATAATACCCTTTGAACGAGGTCTTGAGTAAGCTGATAAAGCTGTCTTTTTGATCAAGCCTTTTTTGGTCGCCATCACGATATAGTGGTCGTCTCTCAGATTATCACATGTGACAAGTGTTTTGATCTTTTCTCCTTGCTCAATTTCAAGCAAGTTGATGATAGCCTTGCCACGTGCTTGTTTACCTGCTTCGGGTATTTCGTGAACTCTTAGCCATAGGCATTTACCGAGGTTTGTGAAGAATAAGATATAGTCGTGGGTTGACGCCACAAATATGTATTGAACAAAATCGTCTTCTTTTAAGTTTGTGCCAGATGATCCTTTACCGCCACGTGCCTGTGTTCTGTATAGATTAATAGGCATTCTTTTAATATAACCTTCATGAGACAGTGTGATTACGCAAGTCTCGTCTGGAATCAAGTCAAGATCAGATATCTCTGTGCCTTCACTTTTGCCTATTTCTGTTTTGCGGTTATCATTATACTTATCAGATATTTGTTGCGTCTCATCTTTAATAATATTCATACGTAATTCTTTTTTCTCAAGGATCTCTTTTAATTCATGGACTGTTTTTACAATCTCATTGTATTCTTGTTCGATTTTATCACGTTCCAAGCCTGTCAGTCTTTGTAAACGCATCTCAAGAATAGCTTTTGCTTGAATTTCTGATAGTCCAAACTTTAACTGAAGCTGCTCACTGGCAATTTGTGTTGTCTCTGAGGCTCTAATTGTTGCAATAACCTCATCGATATTGTCCAATGCGATTCTATAGCCTTCTAAAATATGCAGCCTTGCTTCAGCATTTTTAAGTAAGAATTGAGTACGTCTGACAACAACTTCATGTCTGAAGTCAATAAAGTTTTGAACTAAGTCTTTCATTGGTAATACTTCAGGTGCACCATTGACTAAAGCGAGGTTGATAACGCCAAATGTTCCTTGTAATTGAGAATATTTGTAAAGTTTATTGAGCACAGTTTGTGCATCCGCGGTCTTCTTAATGACAATGACTAATCTCATCCCTTGTCTGCCTGATTCATCACGGATATCGGCAATGCCTTCTATTCTTTTTGTCTTAACAAGCTCGACAATTCTTTCAATAAGAAGGGTTTTGTTCACTTGATAAGGTATTTCTTTAATTACTATCAGCTCCTGATCATTAGATTTCTTTTCTATTTCAGCTTTACCACGTACAATCACCTTACCACGACCTGTTGCGAAGTATTCAGTAATACCTTTGGTACCTAAAATTGTGCCTCCTGTTGGGAAGTCAGGACCTTTAATATATTGTAATAAATCGAGAGAAGTAAGCTCTGGATTGTCGATCAGAGCGATTATTGCACTACACACTTCATTGATATTATGTGGGGGCATGCTTGTTGCCATACCGACAGCTATACCCGATGCGCCATTTACCAGCATGTTGGGAAACTTTGATGGAAAAACAGTGGGCTCCTTACGTGTATCATCGTAATTGCCACGAAAATCTACAGTCTCTTTTTCAAGATCATCCATAAGATCAATTGCTGCTCTTTGCAATCTTGCTTCAGTATAACGCATTGCTGCTGGTGGATCACCATCGATCGAACCAAAGTTACCTTGTCCATCGACGAGCATATATCTCAATGCCCATGGTTGCGCCATACGCACCAAGGTTGGATAAACTACTGCTTCGCCGTGTGGGTGGTAGTTACCTGATGTATCGCCTGCAATTTTTGCACACTTTCTAAATTGCCCTCCTGGGTTTAGATTTAATTCGTGCATAGAGTATAAGATTCTTCTTTGTGAGGGCTTTAGTCCGTCACGCACGTCAGGCAGTGCACGAGAGACGATGACGCTCATAGAGTAATTCATATAGGATTTTTTGAGTTCTTCATCTATTTCAACTGTAATTACTTTCGATTTTAGATCAGTCATTATTAATTATCCTCCATTTTTTAGATCGGCAAGTTTAGATATCAAGATCTGAAACATACTTAGCGTTTTCTTCGATAAACTTACGACGTGGTTCTACCTCATCGCCCATCAAGACAGTAAACATGCGATCTGCTTCAATTGCATCATCTATTCTTACATTGATAATAAGTCGATTACTTGGATCCATAGTGGTTTCCCAAAGCTGTTCTGGGTTCATTTCACCAAGACCTTTATAACGCTGCACGATAACACCCTTTTCTCCAAGCTCCATAATTGCATTATTGCGCTCTTCTTCGTCAAACACATATATTTTTTGTTTTCCTTTACGTACAAGGAACAAAGGAGGTTTGGCTATATAAACATGCCCATGTTCAATTAATGGGCGCATATAACGGAAGAAAAAGGTCAATAAAAGCGTACAAATGTGTGCACCGTCAACGTCGGCGTCTGCCATAATAATTATCTTATTATAACGAAGCTTAGTAATATCAAATTCATCTCCAATTCCTGCGCCCAAAGCCAAAATAATAGGAGAAATCTTGTCATTATTGAGCACTCTATCAATGCGTGCTTTTTCTGTATTCAGCATTTTACCCCAAAGAGGAAGGATCGCTTGAATATTTCTGTCTCTGCCTTGCTTTGCAGAACCACCCGCAGAGTCACCTTCAACGAGGAATAGCTCAGTTGTTGTATTATCTTGCGATGAGCAATCTGCAAGTTTACCTGGAAGAGAACCAGATTCAAGCACAGATTTACGCCGTGTAAGCTCTCGAGCTCTACGTGCCGCTTCTCTTGAACGTGCACCAAGAATAGCTTTATTGGCAATAAGCTTTGCTACTTGTGGGTTTTCTTCAAAAAACTCTATGAGTTTGTCGCAGACGATCGAATTAATCACACCTTCTACATCAGAGTTTTGCAGCTTTGTTTTGGTTTGTCCTTCAAATTGTGGTTGTGGTATTTTCACTGATAAAACGGTTGTAATACCTTCTCGAATATCATCGCCATTGGGCAATACTTTTTCATTTTTATCTAAGCCAGAGCTTTTTATATAAGTATTGACAGCCCTCGTCAAGCCTGTTTTAAAACCGCTAAGGTGAGTTCCACCCTCAATTGTATTAATATTATTAGCAAAGGTATAGATGTTTTCTTGAAAGCCCTCATTGTACTGAATAGCGACTTCAAAATTCAAATCATCTTTTGCGCCGCTAATATAGATTGGGTCTTTATAGAGTGGTTTTTTATTCTCATTAAGGTAGTGCACAAACTGATTGATACCGCCCTCAAAGTGAAAATCGTGTATCTTGTCTGTTCGCTCATCTTTCAAAATAATATTTATTCCTCTGTTTAAAAAAGCCAATTCTCTAAGCCTTACAGACAGGTATTCAAAACTAAAATTAACGGTTTCAAAAATCTCTGTATCTGGTTTAAACTTAACCCATGTACCTGTATTAGTTGTTTGCCCAATTATTTCCAAATCAGTAACATAGGCACCCTTCTCAAATTTTTGACGGTAGATATTCCCATTTTTTGATATTCTTACCTCAAAGTATTCAGATAGAGCATTGACTACAGATACGCCGACACCGTGCAACCCACCAGACACCTTATATGTTTTATCATCAAATTTACCACCCGCATGCAGTACAGTTAACACGACAGTCACGGCAGGTAAATTCATCTCTTGGTGCATATCAACGGGTATACCGCGTCCATTATCTTCAACTATGACACACCCATCATTAGTAATAATTATAGCAATTTTATCACAAAAACCAGCTAATGCTTCGTCTATTGAGTTATCAACCACTTCATACACTAAGTGGTGCAAACCCCTTTCAGATGTGCCGCCAATATACATGGCAGGTCTTTTTCTGACAGCTTCTAATCCTTTTAATACCTTAATACTGTCAGCTTCGTATTTTCCAGTTGTCATATTTTCCTCTTTTTCTATATTTCAACAGTTAATATCCTTTTTTCTATATAAGACAATCTGTCATATCTCTTTTTCTGTCAATGTTTTTTTTACTTTTTCTTCATTTTTTTCAAGCAATAAATAACACTATTAATGCCCTATTTTACATATAGTTATAAAAAGAGTTTATTTCAATAGAAATGCATTATATTATTTATTATAGGCTCATCATTAAAATGCTTGTTTTTAATAAATATAATCGTCGGTACTTGGGTCATATTGGTAGTTATTATCGCTATTATCTTGATACGATTTTCTACCTGCACTGATAATGACTTTGACTGTTTTTCCTTCCATCAGTGGCGCTCCTGATGGCGGGCTGGTGTAGATTACATGGTTTTGTTCGACAGTATCTGAATATTCATACTCTGTTTCACTGAGCCCGAGCCCATGCTTTTTCAGTTCATTTTCTATATCATTAATATGCATGCCTGTTAAATCAGGGACAATGACCTTTTTCTCGCCCAGACTGAGCATAACGTATATTGTTCTATTTTCATAAGTCTTTTTTCCAGAATATGGTTTTTGCGAGATAATTATATTCTTTGGCATTTCATTATACTCATAATCAGCAACAGCAATGTATAATTTTTTCTCAATACACAAGTCCTTTGCTTCATCGTAGTGCAAGCCTACCAGTGCTGGCACATCTACCTCTTTTTGATATCTGACGATATATCTCATAAGTGCATTTGCTATTACTATGCCTATAAAAAAGAGGATTATGAATATTAATAAAGAAATAATAAACGCTTTAGACTTCATTAATTCAACCTTTTTAGCTTTGTTGTTTCTGCATTTTAGCAGCAAATGCCCCATCTATATGATGCACATGCGGTATTGTTTTTAAATACTTATTATTAACATATTCTTTTGGTATGCACTTACTTGCATCAATTAAGGTAAAATTCTTATTCTGAGCCAAGAACTTTTCTATTTGTGCTTCGTTTTCGTCATCATTAATTGTGCATGTACTGTAAACCAAAAACCCACCAGGCTTCACAAATTGTGCTGCTGTTTGTAATGCTTTTTCTTGTAATTTAATGAGCTCTGCTATATTCTGTTTTTCTTGCCATCGTAGCTCTGCTTTTTTTTGAAAAACGCCCCAACCAGAGCAAGGCACATCAATCAAAACCCGATTGAAAGCAGGTGCCACAGGACCGAATTTAAATGCATCTTCAACTATTATTTTAAAGTTACTCACACCAAGTCTTTCCAGGGTTTGTTTCATCTCTTTGGCTTTATTTGGAATCTTATCGACAGCAACAACTTCGCCCGTATTCTTCATTAATTCTGCAATATACCCTGCTTTCCCACCACGCCCTGCAAACATGTCTAAAATACTCTCATTTTCTTGTGGATCGAGCAAATCTATGACCATTGCTGAGGAAACATCTTGTATGGTAAAATAGCCCTCATCAAATGCCACATCATTCAATACTTCCGTTGCTTGCTCTGATGTTAGCATATTAACACAGGCTTTATGCTCTGTTACTATTACTTCTTTTTTAGCAAAGTACGATATTAACTTAGCCTTTGTTGTTGCCAATTGATTGACACGTATATTGAGTTTTGGCGGTTCATTATAGTACATAGCCAGGTACTCAACTTGGTCTTCAGGCATTCTTTGCAGCCATTTTGCTATGATTTCTACAGGGTATGAGTGTTCATAAGCAATTCTCTCAGCAGGATTTTCTGGGTAGTTTATCTTTGGATTTCTTTGGTATTCTCTCAATACGGCATTTACAAAGTTCGCAATTGATTCATTAAAGACCTTTTTAGCGAGCTCTACCGACTCATAAACAGCTGCGTGTTCTGGTATTGAATCGCAGTAAAGCAATTGATAAAAAGCAAGGTAGAGTAGGCATTTGACACGAATATCTGTGCCTTTATATTTTGCTGGTTCTGTGTATTGTTGCACAATATAATCGAGATTACCTCTCATTTTGATTACGCCTCTGACCAAGACATAGAGCAAATTAGGGTTTTCTTCTTTGCCTTTTATATTCTTTATTGATTGACTTAAGAGTTTATCAGAGAACATATTATTCTTGATAACTTTAACTATAATATTAAAAGCTTCTTCTCTTAAATTCATAACTCATTCCTTTTTTGATAAAGATATTGGATTGATTGTTTGATGATTTCTTGTGTGGTTGCCTTTTTTGCAAATCTTAGTTCACGAAAGGCTTTCGAAATCTCATATGCTTTAAAACCAAGTGTTGTTAATGCTGCTTCTGCTTCTTTATAATTATCTTCGCCTAATTGTTCAATTTGCTCAGCACTAACAGTGCCTACATCTATTTGATTGATTTTATCTTTTAACTCAATTATCATTTTTTGTGCAGTCTTAGTGCCCAAACCTGGTGTTGTTGCCAAAAGTTTGTGATTACTTGTGTGAATAGAGGTCACAAAATCCACAACAGATAGTGTTGACAATATAGACAGAGCTGTGCGTGGTCCAACACGATTGAGTGTAATAAGTATTTTAAAGAGGTCTTTTTCTTGTGTGGTAAAAAAGCCAAAAAGACGATTACCATCTTCTGTATTAAAATGTACATGGGTAAACAATTTCGCTTTTTCATTTATATCAGGCAAAACGTCAAATGTGCTCATTGGAATCCGAAGTTCATAACCAATACCATTGCAATCTATAACTACCAGTCCTGGAGATTTCTCAGCTAATATACCAGAAAGATATGCAAACATAGCGCTCCTTTTTAATTTACTCTTAAACCACGACTATTATGAAATATAATCGTTTTTTACTATTATGTTTCATAATATTAGTTAAACACACTTTTCTTTTTAAGTCAAACCTTTTTTACAGTAATAACAAATATTTATCATCTATGAAAAAGGTTTAGCTTTTCTCTATTATACAAACACATTGCTATGGCAAGTGCATCTGAGGCATCGTAAGTGATAATGGTCTGTTTTAATTGCAGTATTGATTGAATCATATATAAAACTTGCTTTTTAGAAGCACTACCAGAACCCACTACAGAGAGCTTAATCTCGCGCGGCGAGTACTCATAACAAGGTATGCCATACTCTGCTAAAAGGAGCAAGATCACTCCTCTCACATGCCCGAGAGTAAAGCTTGACTTGATATTCTTTGCATAAAAAATACTTTCAACAGCTGCCACATCTGGTTTGTTTTCTTCAATTTGCGCTTTTAATTTATTATATATTATCAAAAGTCGCTCTGAAAGGGGGCTTTGATCTTTGTTTTTGATCACGCCACAGCCTGCAGCAAGTATCTTATGCTTTTCTACTTCTAAAAACCCATAACCACAATTACGACTGCCAGGGTCAATTCCCATGATTATCATGTTAATAAATCTGCTAAAATAAGTAAAAAATGTGAATGTTTAACTGTTTAAAAATGTGTTCTTCTACAGAAAAACACTCACAATTTATCAACTATCAATCAAGATTGATTTTTTCAAAGATTTCATCAGAGATATCAAAGTTAGAGTATACTTTTTGTACATCATCTAAATCTTCAAGCTTTTCAATCAGCCTGAGCAGTTTTTCTGCAACATCGTCTGCATTTATTGTTGATTTTGGCACTCTGGTTAATTCTGCTTTATTGATCTTATAACCGAGATTTTCTATTGCTACAATGACTTTGCTAAATTCTGCAACTTGTGTATAGATTGAAAAAACATCGTCATCATTTTGCACGTCGTCAGCACCTGCTTCCAGCGCATTCATCATCACTTCATCTTCTTCAAGTCCTGTAGCATCAATTTCAATCAATCCCATTTGCTCAAAGTTCCAAGACACAGCGCCGCTTTCTGCCATTGTGCCCCCATACTTTGAAAAAGCATGTCTAATTTCTGCCACTGTACGATTTTTATTATCAGTCATTGTATCGACGATAATTGCTGCGCCGCCATGTCCATAGCCTTCATAAGTGATTTCTTCATAGCTTACGCCTTCTATTTCACCAGTGCCTCTTTTAATTGCTTTATCGATATTATCTTTTGGCATATTTGCGCCTCTTGCTGCTTGGACTGCAGTTCTTAGGCGTGGATTAGTGGATAAATCGCCTCCACCATCACGTGCTGCCAAAATTATTTCTTTTACTAATCTGGTAAAGATCTTACCTCTTTTTGCATCTGCTGCGCCCTTTTTATGCTTAATTGAGCTCCATTTATTGTGTCCTGACATCGTTCCTCCGTTGTTTTATAAAATGGTTAAATTGTTAAAAAAAACACTCCCCAATTATTATAAAGAGGGGAGTGTTTCTTGTATAATTATCATAGGGAATACTATTCTTCCTCTTTTTTAAATGCCTCAATAACTGTCTTAGCTATTTCATCAGGAACCTTTTCGAAGTGTGAAAACTTTTGTGTAAACATACCGCGACCCTGAGTGAGAGACTTAAGAGTTGGAAAATATGCAAACAACTCAGATAGTGGCACATTTGCCTTCAAGATTTGTTTTTTACCATCTTGTTCCATACCATTAATCTTGCCGCGTCTGGTTGAAATATCGCCCATAACGTCGCCCATATATTCTGTTGGGATTATGATATCAACTTCATGGATAGGTTCAAGAAGGATAGGTTTTGCTTGTGAGAAACCGTCTTTCAAACACATTGATGATGCGATTTTGAATGCCATTTCTGAAGAGTCAACATCGTGATAGCTACCAAAATAGCAGTCAACACTGATATCTACGACTGGATAGCCTGCAATAATACCTTTTTCCATAGTCTCTGCAATACCTTTTTCGATAGCAGGAATAAAGTTGCCAGGGATCACACCACCGACGATTGAGTTGATAAATTGATAACCTTCGCCTCTGCCAGTTGGAGCTACGCGGAAATAAACTTCACCGTATTGTCCTTTACCGCCAGATTGTTTTTTATGACGATACTTAGTATCAGCTTTGCCCATAATTGTTTCTTTATATGGAATCTTAGGTGCTTTTAATAGTGCATCAACTTTATATCTGCTTTTTAATCTCTTTTGAATCAAGGCAACCTGTTGTTCACCCATTGCAGACAGAACGTTTTCATGTGTTTCTGTATTAATATTAGCTTGCACGGTTGGGTCTTCTGCTAAGAGTTTAGACAATGCTTGTCCTATTTTATCTTCGTCGCTTTGATTTGCAGCTCTGATTGACTGCCAATAAACAGCGCTTGGTAATTCGATTTTTTGATATGAGAGTTTGCTATTAACAGCGACGATGGAGTTGAGTCCACGTGCTACTTTTAATTTAACCAAACCGCCAATTTCACCAGCTTTCAATTCACTTGCATCTGCTCTGTTTTTGCCTTGGAAAAAGTACATAGAAGAGACTTTATCTTTCTGATCTCTTTCTGGGATAAAAATATCCATACCTGATTTGAGTGTACCTGAATAAATACGTACAAAAGCAACTTCGCCCATATTTGGATCAACTACTGATTTGAATGCATAAGCCAATAAGTCGCCACTTGGTGAGCAAATGATTTGTTTTGCTTGACCATTTTCAGAGAAGGTCATTTCTTTTTTATCTTCTGGAGATGGGAAATATTCAATAATTGCGTCCATGAGCGCATCAACACCATAGCCAGTGCTTGCAGAGCAGCAGAATGCAGGTACGATATTTGCATTAGCAAGAGCTGATTTCAAGCCATTTGCTAATTCATCGTTTGATAATTCCATTGTATCGAGGAATTTTTCAAGTAATTCTTCATTTGTTTCTGCAACAGCTTCCATCAAAGCCATTTTAGCTTCTTCCAATTCATCTGCAAATTCTGCAGGCACATCAGCAAGTTTGCCATCGATAATTGCTTTACCTTTGATCACATCAATTACGCCCTTAAAGGTCGCTTCTTTGCCCATTGGTACCATAACAGGAGCAATGTGTATGCCTGTATTTTCTTTAATGCTGTCTAATACTTTAAAAAAGTCTGCATGTTCTGAATCCATTTTATTAACGATAATTGCCTTTGCAGATTTTCTGTTTTCAAGTATTTCTAAAGACTTTTCTAATCCAACTTCAAATCCACCAACTGCATTGGCAATGATTGCAACAGTATCTGCTGCAGTTGTTGCTGCTATTTGATCGCCGATAAAATCACCATAACCAGGGGTGTCAATTATATTAATTCTTTTGTTTTTCCAATCAGCATATCCAATAGCCATGCCTAATGAGATATTCTTTTCAATTTCGTCTGGGTCATAGTCCATCACTGTGTTTCCGTCTGTGATTTTGCCAAGGCGATTAGTCATTTTTGCTACATAAAGCATTTGTTCAATCAAGCTTGTTTTACCAGCTCCACTTGAGCCTATAAAAGCAATATTTCTAAGAGCATTCATTTCGTAGTTTTTCATCTTTCCCCCGTTGCATCATTGTTTTATCTTTTTCATAATCAATATTTTATTTTTAGTCATTTCTGTCAACAAATTGTATTAAAATCTTTAAAAAACTTTTCATCATACTATCAATACACTAATGAAAGAGTTTAAAGATCTGAAAAATCTGTAAATCTATTCAAGTGATTCTAAATATTTCATCAATCTAATCTGATAGTCATTGTATTTTAAACTCTTAAAATTCCTCGGTGGCAGGAAGATTGCCTCATCAACTGTCATATGACTTATATCTGTGATCTCATTTTGAATCGATTCAATTGTCTTATAAATGCTGGGATTAGATTTGGTTCTTATCCCATAATCAAAGCGTTTCATGATATATCCATTCTGCTCGACAGCCTCTACCAATTGCGTAATTCCATCAACATGCAAGCCCAATGCACCAAGGTGTTTTGATCTTTTTTCTTTAAAAATGCTTTCCACATGCTTCATTGATTCTATCGGTATTTCCTTTGCAATATCTTCTCTCGCTTTTTTAGAAATCCATATTCTTTGAATTAATAAAGTGTCGTTCAATACTTTGTATTCAAGGCTTGGATAATTTGCTATCATAACAGTGTCTCTAATAATGTCAAGACGTGGTATAAGTCCTGCAAATAGCGTATTAGTGGACTCAATCATCAATCTTTTAGTCTCATCATCGAGATTTTCTAATTCAATCTGTATCTCTGCATCTGTCTGTCTGGCAATCTCAGCTTTTAAGTTATCAAAACTAATCTGCGTATAAGACTTGATATCATAATTAACTAAGGTCAGCTGCATATTTCTAAAATCCCAAACTGATACTACACGGTTGTTTATTACCTCTGCAAACCTTCCTTTAGCATAGATCTCCTGCGACAAATTATTACCCTCCTGGCGTGTGATAATCATGTCTGCAAAAGAATATGAAATCCATACTGCCAATATTACTATAAAAAAACTCTTTTTCATATTATCCCTTATTCAAGTATTGTGTTTAAAATATTAAATCATCATTTTTTGTCAACACTTTTTATATAATGATGAACATGCTCAGAAATATTCTCATCTCGGAACAACACCCTCTATATATATAGGGCTTAAAAAATGGTGTTTTTTGAAAACTATTTTCACCTAAATCAGCAGATGACTATTACAAGCGGGTTTAGAGGTGATTTTTTATTTTACAACTCACGGTAACACACTATAACAAAACACAAACAGTTCCATGGCACACAGGTCAAGACAATCAACTTTTTTTTTAACAACACACTGCAACACACTTAGGTTTAAAGTCTTTGGCAAACAGTTCCATGGCACACAGGTCAAGACAATCAACTTTTTTTTTAACAACACACTGCAACACACTACAACACACTGCAACACACTTAGGTTTAAAGTCTTTGGCAAACGGTTCCATGGCACACAGAACAAGACAATCAACTTTTTTTTTAACAACACACTGCAACACACTTAGGTTTAAAGTCTTTGGCAAACAGTTCCATGGCACACAGACCAAGACAATCAACTTTTTTTTGAACAACACACCTTTTGGTCCTCGCTTCGCTGCGGGTTAGGTACTTTACTTCGTAAAGGTTAGGTACTTCGACTTCGTCGAAGGTTAGGGTCCTCGCTTCGCTGCGGGTTAGGAGCTTTCACATTTGTGAAAGGTTTTTTTAAAGGATGTTGCGACTTCTTTTTAATAATCTCTCATTCACGATAATCTGGCTTTGTAAATACAAATAGCCTTATTTGTATACGTGCGATGGATAACTACGAACAAGCCAAAAAGAAATCTCTCATTCCCAATAATCTGGCTTTGTAAATACAAATAGCCTTATTTGTATACGTGCGATGGACAACTACGAACAAGTAAATAGAGTCAATCTTCAATTTCACGCAGTGAAATTGGAGGGAGCTTTTGCTTCGCTGCGGGTATTGTTTAAAAAAATCGGCAGATTTTTTTAAACGTACCCACAACTATCCTTAGTTGTGCAGCGAAGCTAATTTCAGAAAAAAATCTATCGCTTATTGACAGAATTGGGTGCGCCCGTCTCGGCCGCGCTCAAAAGCAACCTAACAATTTCATGAAATGAAATTACCAGCCAACTCAGCTCTCAGTTCTCAGCTCTCAGTTCTGTCTTCCCCTAGTTGTGCAGCGAAGCAAATTGCTCTACCGCCATCAACTCAGCTTAGTTATCAGCATATTTAGGCTAACATATTTGATAAAAAGCAAAAATATTATCTTGACAAATAACATTAAACATGTTAATAAATCGTTGAGTAAAAAAAAAGAGGAATGTGTTTTAAATGAGTAAATTTAAGTTTAAAAATTATTTTAAGAGGAAGCTTCCGCATATGCAGCGTGAGGGCTTTGTTTTGGCTCTTACGATCAGATTGAACTTTACCCTGCCCCGCCATATAATTGAATCAATTAAATTGCTACAACAGTATAACGATACCAAAGAATTAGATGAAGAAGAAAATGAAGTTAATGAGTTAAAGAGGAAGAAACATAGAGAAAACTTCGAGAAATATGACAATTTTTTGGCGAGACATAAAAACCCAATTAACCTACTTGAACCCATTTATTTGAATACTATTAAAGAGACTTTATTCTTTATGGATGGAGATAAATATCGTTTAATAGCCTTTTGTGTCATGTCGAATCATGTTCATATATTGCTTAAGCCATTAAAACTTAATGAGAAGTCCTATCATCCGTTATCGACAATTATCTTCTCATTCAAAAGACATACCTCTGGAGCATTTACGGAGCTCCCACATTACGTGCAACCCTTTTGGCAAGAAGAATACTATGATCATGTAATAAGAAATGAAAAGGATTATTTTAATCAATTGAACTATATCCTAAATAATCCTGTAAAGGCTGGCTTAGTCGAAGATTATAATGACTGGCCAGGCGTTTATGTGATGAACTTAGATGATATTTTTCTGTAATACTGTACAGCAAGCATATGAACAACTATCGCTGGTTGCACTGAATAGGAATTCAAAACTGGAAATTAGCTTCGCTGCACAACTAGGGATAGTTGTGGGTACGTTTAAAAAAATCTACCGATTTTTTTAAACGATACCCGCAGCGAAGCTAAAGGCAAAAGATAATGCAGTAGCAAACAATATTTTTCTTGACAAGATAAAAAATTTCTTTTAGTATTGAGATAGTATTGAAAGAAGGGAGATAAGACAATGGCAAAGTATTCAGTGACAATACTTCAAAGAAAAAAGGGAGCGACAGGCGGCGGGACAGTTAGAATCATATCTACGCAGGCAGAATCAGACAGTTCAGCAATTGAAATCGCAAAGAGTAAATATCCAAATGATGATGTAATAATCAGAAGCGTAAAAAAAACAGGTAACTAATTTATTGGCAAAGAATAAAAATCTGATTATTATATTAAAAGTATCTTTTAAAAGATAGCTATTAATCTCTTTACATTACTATTTGATGTCCTTTAGTTTTCCGTTCATTCTCCAAGATAGCAAGGGGAATGTCAAGGGAATTAGAGTAGAAAAAAAGTGTTTTATCAGAAGAAAGGGAGGGAAATTGAGAGTTTATTTGACGGGAGACCATAAGTTTCCGAAGAGGATCGGCGAGAGTATCTTAGCGTATTATGCCAATAATAATGTGGTGATCCTACGTAAGCCCGTGAAGAGGGCTATTTTGCCGCAAAATATCGCTATCAAAAATAATCAGCCCTATTTATGTGCATTGTGGCAAGGTATGGACTTGCCGATAAAGTCTTTATTTGCCGATTATGCGAAGATTTATAAGATAAATACCAGGCAAAAGCGGACTCAGGGCGTCTCTGCATTTAGTATGTTTATATATTTTGTATATCGTGCTCAAAAGCGCTATGGGACGCTGATTAAGGATATGAGCATTGAGTTTATTATGAGTATTTTCAAACAGTTTAATAGCCTGGCAAAGTTGATGAAAGGATCGCTCTTATACTCGCTGGGTATGCGTGTTTCATCACAAAATGTGAAGTTTGTATCACTGAGCAAAACGCCTTTAGAGAGCAAAAAGTCTCTTGATTTTATGAAAGATAATGACAATAAAATAGATAATAAAGAAGAAAGTGAGCCTGTAGAGATAGATTTGCTTGAATGACGGTCTGAAAGCGAATCTAAACCCCTCTTTTACAATAATAAACGCTTGCCGCTCTCCCTTGTTTGGCAGTCTTTTTTGCAGAGTGCTAAGATTCTTGTTGACAAATTTCCTATTCAATTTATATTGTATATAGAATTAAAAATTAAATTGGAGGAATTAAAATGGCTAAAGAAGTTAAACAAGGTAATTTAAGTATTCACACAGAAAACATTTTTCCGATAATAAAGAAGTGGCTTTATTCCGAGCATGATATCTTTATTCGTGAGCTTGTGTCAAATGCAATTGATGCCCTTAATAAGCGTAAGGCGATAGATCCATCAGTTAAAAACGAAGAGCTGCGAGTGGAAGTTGAGCTTGATAAAAAGAAGAAGACCATCAAGGTAATAGACAGTGGTATTGGTATGACTCAGGAAGAGATTGAGAAGTATATCAATCAGATTGCTTTTTCAGGAGCTGAGGACTTTGTAGAGAAGTTTAAAGATCAGCAGAATAATATAATTGGACACTTTGGTCTTGGTTTTTATTCATCATTCATGGTATCCAAGAAGGTAACAATAGATTCACTTTCCATGACAGAGGGCAGCCAGCCAGCGTTTTGGGAGTGTGATGGTTCAACTGATTACAAGATTAGTGAAGGCAAAAGAAAGAAAATTGGGACGACAATTACCATGCATCTCAATGATGAAGCTGAGGAATATCTTGAAGAAGCAAAAATGAAAGAAATACTTGAAAAGTATTGCAACTTTATGCCTTATCCGATTCTTTTGGGTAAAGACGTGGTCAATCAGCAAGAGGCGCTGTGGAATAGAAAGCCAAAAGACGTTACAGAAGAGGAGTACAAAGAGTTTTACAAAAAGGTTTTTCATGACTGGCAAGACCCTCTCTTTCAGATACACTTGAACCTTGATTTTCCTTTTAATTTGAAAGGTATCCTGTACTTCCCTAAATTAAAAAATGAGATAGAGCTCACCCGAGGTTTAGTCAAGCTATATTGCAACAATGTGTTTGTGGCAGATAACTTGAAAGAATTTATCCCTGAGTTTTTGACTATGTTACGTGGCGGGATTGATGTACCAGATATTCCATTGAACGTCTCGAGAAGCTTTTTGCAAAATGATAAAGAAGTGCAAAAGATTAAGAAATATATCATCAGAAAAGTTGCTGACCAATTTAAAGAGACCTTTACTGAAAACCGCAGCAAATATGAAGAATATTGGGAAGATGTCAATCAGTTTGTAAAATATGGTGTGCTGACAGAAGAAGAGTTTTCTGAATCGATGGTCGATTACCTTATCTTTAAGTCATCGAAAGGCGATTATATCACTGTAGATCAGTATCTTGAGAGAAATGCGTCTGAAGAAAAGCCCAAGAAGATTTACTATGGTATAAGTGAAAACACGCAAGTATCTCTGTTGAATTTGATCAAAGAGCAAGGCTTGGAAGTGATCTTCTGTGACAGCGTTTTAGACACGCACTTATTGCAACATATTGAGATGAAAAAGCAGGATATCCGCTTTGTACGCATAGACTCTGAGATAAATGACACCTTGATTGACAATAGCAAAACAGAGATTGTTGACGCTGATAATAAAACTGAGTCAGATAAAATCAAAGAGGAATTTGCGAAGGCATTGAATAATGAGAGTGTGACTATTGAGCCCAAACACCTGAAAACAGACAGTATCCCTGGCATGGTGATATTTGATGAATTTATGCGTCGTTTCACCGAGATGAATGCATTAAATCAGGGTCTTGGCGGCGCTGATATGTTGAAAAATCATACCTTAGTTATTAATGTGGAAAACCCAACTGTGAAAAAAGTAGTAGAGCTGAACGAAGCAGGCAAGACCGAGGATGCATCTGTGCTTGCAGGCTATATCCATGATTTGGCAATGCTTGAGCAGAAGAGGTTTACAGGCGAGGAATTGCAGTCCTTTATTCAAAAGGCTAATAAGATACTCACCATGATTTAGTAATTTCGGTTTAATATAAAAAAGGGCAGGCTTAATACCTGCCCTTTTCTTTATTATAAGTTCTTGATTTATACTGTTTTTAAAGGCAATGAGACCTTTTCACCGATGCGTGCAGATTCGTACATAGCCAGGATTATTTCTAATGATTTACGACCATTTCTTCCATCAGTATTGGGTTCAGCTTTCCCTTGCAAGACATTGACGACATTAGTTAAGAAGCCTGTATGACCAAAGCCATAAACGCTTGATGGAGCGGTCGATGAGTCAGTAACAAAGCGATCATCATCATCATAATCTTTAAATTCCCAGTGGTCGATTTTATTGACAGCAATACCGCCGATTTTTACAGTGCCATTTTCACCCATAATGGTGATAGAGCCTTCGAGATTGCGTGGGAAGATATTCATAGTAACTTCAACTGTACCGATAGCACCATTTCTGAATCTGATGAGCCCACTGCCCATATCTTCCACTTCAATTTGGTGATTGAGGGTGGCTGTCATAGCCATGACAGAGTCAACAGGACCAACTAACCAATAGAGTAAATCAAAATAGTGTGAGGCTTGATTGAGAAAAGCACCGCCGTCAAACTCCCAAGTTCCACGCCATTTTGCCATATCATAATATGACTGAGGTCTTGCCCAGCGTACAGTTGCATTGACACTGAAGATTCTGCCGAAGCGTCCTTTATCTATAGCCTTTTTTAGTAATTGGATAGAGGGGTTTAATCTATTTTGTTTTACCACAAATAAATTTACTTGATTATGATCGCAAGCCTTTATCAGATCATCTGCTTGTGAAAGATTGATTGACATTGGTTTTTCTGTGACAACATTAATCTTTCTCTTCGCTGCTTCTATACCCATTTCAGAGTGCAAACCACTTGGTCCACAAATTAATACGGCATGAACTTCTTCTTTGTCGAGCATTTCTTTATAGTCAGTATAATATTTGCTAACTTTATACTTTTTGCTTGCTTCAATCGCTCTGCTTTCTATGATATCACAACAGGCGATAATTTCTGCCTCAGGAATATTTGCAATAGCCTCAAAGTGCCTATCAGATATACGTCCACAGCCTATTAATGCGAAATTTACCTTATCCATTTTTCCTCCTAAGTATTTATGTTACAACCCCAGAGCGAATCAGATCGTGCATGTGTAGCAAACCTACAGAGCAGTCATCATCGTCAACAATAGGTAGCATAGTAATTTTATATTTTTCCATGAGATTAAGCGCTTCAACAGCGAGTTGTTCTGTCTTCATACGTTTGGGGTTTTTGGTCATAATATCATTTACTGAGATATCTAAACTAATATTACCCTTGGCGAGAAAACGTCTGAGATCGCCGTCAGTGATAATGCCCATAAGCTTTTTGTCTTTATCGATAACATTTGCACAGCCTAAGCCCTTTGAGGTCATCAAGACAATTGCTTCTTTCATGCACTCATCTTGATAGATAGTGGGATTTTCTTCTCCACTGTGCATTAAATCAGATACCTTGAGCAAGAGTTTTTTGCCAATGGTGCCGCCAGGATGAAAGAGAGCATAGTCATTGATTTTAAACTCTTTCTTTTCTAAAAGTGCAACTGCCAAAGCGTCGCCCAAGCTCAGTTGGACAACGGCGCTACAAGTGGGCACCATATTAAAAGGCTCATACCCCTCAGGTATAGAGCTATTTAATACCACATCGGCATTTTGAGCGAGAATAGAGTTTTGATTGCCTGTAATAGCGATCAAGGGGATTTTGAGAAACTTGATATAGGGAATCACAGCGACAACTTCTTGCGTATTGCCACTTTGGGAAATAGCTATGACGACATCATTTTTTTGTAGCATACCCAAATCGCCATGTATGCCTTCAGCTGGATGCAAGAAAATAGAGGTTGTGCCTGTTGAAGCGAGGGTAGCAGATATCTTTTTGGCAATGATACCAGACTTACCCATGCCGATAGCAACAACTTTTCCTGAACAGCTGATAATGAGTTCGATAGCCTTTTCGACATTATCGTCAATCAGCTCGGAGGCTCTCATGATAGAGTCAGCCTCGAGCTTCATTTGCTTTTTTACAAATTCTTTTATATTCATCTATTTCTCCGTATAAGAAAACGGCAGTTTAGTTATTTCCTTTACTGTCAATATCTTCTTTCATCATAGCAATGACATCATTAATTTCTTTGGAGCCTAAATCACCTTGAGTGTGGCGTCTGAGCGAGACGGTATTGGAATCTTCTTCTTTTTCGCCGATGATAAGGATATATGGTATCTTTCTCATCTCAGCTTCTCTGATTTTATAGCCTATCTTTTCATTTCTTGCATCGAGTTCCATACGGATATTCTGCTCTTTGAAGCGCTTTTGGATGCGGCGTGCATAGTGCTGAGTATCTTCAGTGATATTTAAGATGATACCTTGGACTGGGCAAAGCCAGGTTGGGAAATTGCCTGCATAATGCTCGATAAGTGTGCCAAAGAATCTTTCGATTGAGCCTAATAGTGCTCTGTGAACCATGAATGGTCGATGCGCTTGATTGTCAGAGCCGATATATTCCATATTAAAGCGCACAGGTTCATTAAAGTCAAACTGAATTGTGCTACACTGCCAAGCTCTACCTAAGGCGTCTTTGATTTTGATATCGATCTTTGGACCGTAAAAAGCACCGCCACCTTCGTCCACATCATATTCTAAATTCAGTTTCTTTAAAGCATTTTCAAGAGATTCTGTTGCCTGTTGCCAGTCAGCATCTTCACCTACAGACTTTTCTGGCTTGGTTGATAAGAAGATTTGAAATTCTTTAAAACCGAAGTCATTGAGCATAGAGATAGAAAACTCAACAGTTCTCTCAATCTCTTCCATCAACTGATCAGAGGTGCAGATAATATGTGCGTCATCTTGGGTAAAGCCACGGACACGCATTAGTCCATGCAATACGCCTGAGCGTTCATAGCGGTAAACAGTTCCTAATTCGCAGTATCTGAGCGGTAATTCACGGTAGCTTCTCTTTTGTGTATTATAAATCTCGATATGGAAGGGGCAGTTCATTGGTTTGATATAATAGTCTTGCTCGTCAATGCTCATTGGTGAGTACATAGAATCGCTGTAGAAGCCTAAGTGCCCAGAGGTAACCCATAGATCACCACGCCCGATATGTGGAGTATTTACTAAGCTATAATCGGCTTGTAAATGTCTTTCCTTCCAGTGGCTTTCTACGAGGTGGCGCATCATTGCACCATTTGGATGCCAGAGGACTAAGCCAGCGCCAATATTATCAGAGATAGAGAATAAGTCTAATTCTTTACCGATCTTTCGATGGTCTCTCTTTTTAGCCTCTTCTATTCTTTGTAAATACTCAGTCAACTCCTTTTTGGTTGGAAAGCTGATGCCATATATTCTCTTGAGCATTTTATTCTTTTCGTCTCCACGCCAATAAGCGCCAGAAGTTCTTAATAGTTTAAAAGCTTTGAGTTTGCCTGTATGTATTACATGTGGTCCACGGCAGAGGTCAGTAAAGGTACCCTGTGTGTACATAGAGATAGTCTCATTTTCAGGTATTTCATTGAGGATTTCTACCTTATAGGTCTCCCCCATATCGCTGAAAAGCTTTAGAGTTTCATTTCTTGACAATTCTTTTCTGGTATAGACAAGGTCTTGTTTTGCTATATCATACATCTTTTTTTCTATCTCTTCGAGTTCTTCCTCAGTAAAGGCATCATCTCTATCAAAGTCGTAGTAAAAGCCATTTTCAATAGCAGGTCCGATGGTAACCAAAACGTCTGGATAAAGCTCTTTGACAGCTTGTGCCATTAAGTGTGAGCTACTGTGCCAAAAGACTTCTTTGCCTTTATCTGTTTCAAATGTATGGAGAGTAAGTTCGCCATCATTATTGAGCGGCATATTATAATCGATCATTTTGCCATTGAATTCAGCAGCGACGACTCTCAGAGCGAGGTTTTGGCTGATACCTTTTGCTATTTCATCAGGTGTAATCCCTTCTGGAAATTCCTTTATACTTTTATCTGGAAAGGTAATATTAATCATAAAATCTCCTATTCTATTGTATTTTTCTTTATTTCTTTATTTAGTTTATCAGCAGCATGGTCTAAAGCCTCTTTTGGCTGTAAAATGCCACGAAATACTTTTTCTATTACTTGTTCTTCGATATACTTACGCAGTTCAAACCACTCAGGTATTTGTGGCTCGTAGTCGGCTGTTTCCAGCATTGCGTAAACGTCGGCAAGTCCTTTATTTTCAGCGAGCATAGCCTTGATATTATCTTCATGCATAGCGCTCTTACGCACAGGCATATAGTAGGTCATCTCGGAGAATCTTGCTGTCTGTTTGGTGTCGGTAAACCACTTGATAAATTCCCAAGCAGCCTTTTCTTTTTCTTTATCTTTCATCTTAAAGATGGCAACATTTGTGCCGCTGACGATTGATTTATTATTTTTGTATTCAGGAATAGCAGCCACGCCTAAATTGAAGGGGATGCCCGATTCTTGCAAGTATGCATAGGTGACGCTGGAACTCTCTAACATGGCAATTTTACCTGATAAGAAGTCATTTTGACCGTCATAGCCTGTTGAGAGATAGACGGTTTTTTCATTATTGAGCAAGTCTGCCATAAATTTGATTGCCTCAATGCCTGCAGGGCTATTGAAGCGCGCTTCTGTTAACTGATCATTCATAATTCTTCCACCTGCTTGCAGCAAGAGGTTTTCAAATTGCCAAGCGCTAATGGCGAATGTGGAGCCAAACACATCATAATCACCGTCATTATTGGTATCTATGCTCATGACTTTGGCATAATGCTTGAAGTCATCCCAAGCCTTGGGTCCTCGCTCATAGTCGAGTCCTGCTCGATAAAAAGCGTCTTTATTATAAAAAAGCACACGCAGAGATTTATTGAAAGGGAAAGACCATATTTTACCATTGATTGTATTGCTCTGGATAAATACGGGGTAAAAGTCATCAATTTGAGCTTTAAAGGCGGGGTCAGCATCGATAAATTCATCTATAGGGACTAAGACATCGCCTGAGATGAAATTCGCTGTCCACGACTCAAAGACTTGAGCGATTTCAGGTTGATTACTTGCCTGTAAAGATGCCATTAATTTCTGTGATAAAGCTTGGTAATTGCCCATAGAGATCACACGGACAAAGATGCTGTCTTGTTCACGATTATACTCGTCAACGAGTTGTGTGAGTGCATCGCCTAAAGGACCACCTAAAGCGTGCCAGAACTTAATCTCAATTTTGTCTTGTTTTTGCTTTTGCTTAGCAGAGCATGAAATAATCATAAGTACGCTGATTATTATGATAGAAAGCTTAAAACCATAGTAATTTTTCATTACAAAACCCCTTTAATGTAAATAAAGATAATGCGGTTAAATAGTCAATATATTTTTTACCTGTTTTGAGTAATAGGTAAAGAAAATAGGGTTAGCTGGCATTAAAGGCGGCTTTTGGTCAGAGTCTTCTGCTTTAACAATGGGCATAATGATCTAAGATAATTAAAAAACTCGACCCTTGAATTGAGAGTCGAGATTGTTTATTTGTAAATTTAGAAAATGTTATGTGGTATTATTATTTATTCACAAGCTAATGAGTCATAATTTCTGCATTATCTTGATTGAAGGAGAAAGAGTTAATTCCATTGGGGTTTAACACTAATGCATTTTGTGGTGAGCCAGACTTATCGAGCGACTTTGCATAGATTAGCTTAATTTGATAGTTGTTTTTTAAAAAATTATCTATAGCCTCAATTGGGAACAGTACTTCTTTTTGTTCATTTTGATTGATAGTAAGCTGTAAAGGCGAGCCAGTTGTATTGATAAATTTATTTTCATTTGTATAAACGCCCAGCATGAAAAAGCCTGTAATAGGGGCATTTAGGCTATTTTTAATATTCACATAGAGCTCAGCTGGATTGATGACATTATAGACATTGTAGACAATAGCGTCAAGGCTGTCAGTTGAGATAAGCTGCGTATCATTGCTCATAGTGAGCTGATCGCGAGTCACCCAGTCGCCAGAGAAGGCTCTTGCAGCTCTAAAACCACCCCAATGGGCGAGTGTTCTTTTTCGATAAATCGCAAGTCCTGGATCATTTACTTCATACGATGCTGAGCGGTTGTATGCGCCTTTTTTATCAGTAATCAATACCCAATGCCCTCTTGCCGAGCCGACTTTTACTATTATCTTATTGCCTTTGTCAATGTGGTTGGAAATAAAGCTCCAATCATTACGTTTATTGCTCTGCCCGACCAACTCAACGCCCTTGCCGACTCCATCATACTTTGCGACTATTTCCCAGCGCATATCAGCCACTGCATATCCATTGTTTTTTACAAGCCAAGCATTAAGTTCTTCTGGTGTCACGTGTGGATTACTTGCTTCTGAGTTGAATAGCATCGATAAACATGTTAAAACACAACCGCTTCTACCAATTGTATTGTAACGTGAATACCCTAAGTTCTCGTATTTCCATCTTTCATCAGTTTGTGAATACCAGCTAAAGTTTAGGTCTTCTATTACTTGAGCGCTTATTATTTTTAGAGTAAACAATAATAGGATTAATAAAATATTTTGTTTCAAAAGATCTCCTTTAATCTAATAATTATGAAAAACACCTCCTCACACTATAATTGATTATTAAAATTTCAAGATGATAATTTGTCAAGTAAAAAACGCCCACTAAGGGGCGTCTTCTAATAATTATGTTATTTTAGCAGAGTTATCTTTTTGATTACGCTCTGCTTTCCATTGAGTTTAACCTGTGCAAAATAGATATTTGAGGCACATGCTTTGCCATTTTTATCTTTACCATTCCATTGAAGTACATGATTGCCTGCACGTAATTTATCATTGATAATAGTAGTGACCTTTTGCCCCTTGATATTATAGATATTAATCTCAATCTCAGAAGCTGTAGCAAGATTGAAGGCAATATTTGTAATAGGATTAAATGGATTTGGATAAGCACTGACAGTGAAAGGTTTTGCGATATGTTCATCACTACTTACAAATTGATTGCCAACGATAAGAATACCATTGATTGTTCCAATTTCATCAGGGGTAAAAGTTATTTCAGGGGAATTTGCATTTAACACATAGGTTTGTCCACTTAAATTTATTTTTACTGAATAGCCAGTTGGCAAGTCTGACAAGTCTGCTTGCAGAGTAATAGGAGATAATTCATTGACGTCTATAGCAAAGTGCCATTCCTTTGTTTCTTCATCTGTATTGCTAAATGGAGTGTAGAGATATCGGTTTAATCTGCTAAAAGAGTAGTTATTCTCTTCCGGATCTACAGGGAAATAGAAGGATAGATTATTGTTAAGATTCTTTACAGGCGCTTCTGGATAGTCTAATATAAAATCGACACCATCTATTTTGTGATTACTAACACCAAATACAATCTCATCTCTATCTTGTTGGATAATATTTATTTTTGCAGTCCAAGCAATTTCAGGTTTGCTAATCTCTCGAGCGCCGTCATAGTATGGTGTAAAGTTACAGATCAGACTTGTTGCATTATTTAAATTTGTATAAACAAAGAAGGCTTCATGCCCATAAATGATGTCTGAAGCAATATATTTATTATCACGATAAACATAAACAGCAGGCGATATTACTTTATGTTGCACAAGGTCAGCAAGTGTATACTGAGTATTGTTGAGAGTAAATGTTAAGTTTTTTATTCTATAATCAGACATATGAGGGTTTGCCATTAGATTCCATCCAGCTTGCATAGCTTGGAATTGAGGATAATTGCCGACAGATTTGCTCTGTACAACATCCACATTATCTGGTAGGTAAAGAGCATATCCTGTATTGTAATTCATTTGAGTTTTGTCAGTATAAACGCCATTGGCAAAGGATGCTAAGTCAAAGTCATCACCTAAAACATCTTCATTAATATTGTAAGAAATAAAGGGGTTTGACTGTAAAGAGTAGCCTGCAGGGATTTGATAAGAGATCTCAGAAGGGACAATACCGATAGCGTAATTGGATTTTGCAATAGTGATCTGTCCGTCAGTACACAAAGCTTGAACATATATTTTGGCATTGTGCATAGTGATATTATTTGGTACAATAAAGGGGGCAACTGTAGTATTAGCAGGCAGGTTGCCAGCAACAAGCAAGCTGTCTGTACTATTCTTTAAGTAAACAGTATAGTGATCTACAAGGAAGTTGTAAGGGTTTGAGAAATAGAAGCCAGCGGTAGATCCTGCTTGGTAAATAGCATTTTGTGCATTGCTGACGGTAACTTCAGGTTGTAGATTACCCCAAATTAAGTAAAACTCTTTATAGTTATTATCAGTGATGGTAAATTGTGCATCTCCTGCAGTAAGGTCAGTATAGGTATTTGTTGAGAGATTACGCAGGTAGAGTTTTTCACTATATCTGCCAAAATTATCAGAGAGGGTGACAAACAGAGGGGTATTTGTTTGATTGGATTTTACTCTTATTCTCCACTGCTTAAATTTAGAATTGAGGTCGAAATCACCGTGCACTTCTTTGTCTAAATACACACCATTATTTGCCCAGCTTTGTTCAAAGAAACCTGCCCAGACATAGTTTCCAGAGGTACTTGTCGATTTGACGATATCAAAGTCATTGTCTCTTCCATCAGAAGCGAAGAGGTTCTTTGAAAAGACAACTGTATCAGTATAGTTATTTGCTTGATTGTGGAAAGTGAGAGTAAACTCTTCCTGCCTTTGAGCACGAGGAGTGTAAAAGTGGTCAAATTCTTGTGAATAGTAATTAACAGAAGAGATTTTATAAGTATAAATCTCATTAGTAACAGGGGTATTGTCAACATAAGAATAATTAATATAACTTGAAGGTGTGCCTATGAGATCATTATTAGTAGTGTAATCAGATAATAAAACATAATCAGTTGAGTCAGTTTTTCGATATATTTTAAAGCCTTGATTACTGTTTTGGCTAATTGCACGAAATTTTACATCAATACCTTCTCCATTACCATAAGCCACAACATTATCCAATGAAGCAGGACCTGTTTGCCCAGATATCTCAGCAGATAATGGACTTGCATTATCATTATAATCTACAGCCCTAATCTTAAAAAAGTAAGTTTCATTAGGTAATAAACCCGTAACGTTTATTTCATCGCATAAAAGACTTGCAAGTTCATTGTCATTATTACGGTTAAAAGTTTGGTAATTATCCCCTTCGATTGGGCTTGTTGAGTAAAGAATCTCATATCCTTTAAAGTCATATGAGTCAGATGGTGTCCAGGATAATCTTATATAATTTGGAGAAGTGCCTATCACAGTTAGGTCTTGTGGTGTATCAGGTATCATATTGTCATTTAGACCTAAAGCTTGAGGTAAAACAGAGCCCATAGCTTCAATCCATGGAGAATAATATAAAAGAACATTGTCAAACAGTCTTGTATAATCGAAGTGCCCTGCATCAGCATCAAAACCATAAAACCAGTAAAAATTATTATTGTCTTGTGGATAGCAATTTGGCAGTTCAGACATTTCTATATGGAAGAATGGATCGTAAACATCCCAATCAGGTATTCCTTGAGTTGTGAACACTTCATGTACATTACCTTGAAAACCAGGTAAATCGATACGATTATTCACATTTATTTCTTCACCGTCATGATCATATGTAAATGGATATCGATTATAGTGAACAGCATAAAAATCATTAATTGTTACTTCATCATGGAAGCCAATTGAGTTTTGTGGATGTACAACATAATTTGTTGCATTGATCAAGTCTAACTTTTGGCTTGATAAGTCACGTACAGGGAGGTTTGGATTAGTTCTTTGATTGCCTACAGATATTTGTAGATTAGCGTAGCCTATGTGTAAACTCCAGTCATAATCATGTATTTGAGCAGAAAATTCACGCTTATTATAGGTAGTTCTAATTTGTTGAGCAAATCTCCTATAAGCAGAGTTAAAGGGGTGTAGACTAACACGTGTGGGGTCACAGAGAGATTTAGCATTTGTATAGGAACCAACATTTGACCATCTAACTTCTCGTCCTGCGCCGGTTACCATAAAATAGCGAGCATTCCATTCTTCAAAGCATTTATAGCCAACGGCGGTGGTAATAAAGTCGTCGTTTGGGTGTGGCATATTCACAATAACAGGGACATTAGAATTAATATTCACAACATAAATACCCCAACCATAATTAAATGCACCGACTTCATCGTCTTCGTAAAAGTCTGGTGTGCCATTATCATCATAATAATCCAAATCAACATTTTCACGCAAAACGTGATACTGCCTGCCTGTATCTGTATCGTTAAAAATGACAATTTGATATGGGATATTATTATCATTTAGAATAGTCTCAGCGTCTTCAAATTCACCTTGTAAAAACAAGTCTAAAGCAGATTCCCATGCTGTTAATTCTGCGGTTGTTGCAACTTTAAAATCTCCAAAACCATTTGTTTGTCTGTCATATGGTGCATAGAGATTATAACCAGGAGAAGCAATACCTTCTGCGATATGGCTTACCCAATTATCATATTCACATTCAGGTGCACTGCCGTATAAAAATCCTTTAAAAGAAGCAGTTTCTTCAACAAATGCAAATGCTGTGACAAATATTAATGCGCAGGCGATCAATAGTGCTATTCTTTTCATATGTCCTCCAATTATTATGTTTTTAATAGTTAGAATAAATTGTAGCAAATAGTATTCCATTGTCAAGAATTATTATATAGCTTGATAAAAAAAAGGTAAGTTTGCTGGTATATTTTCGAGCTAAGTAGGCTATTTAAGAGAATGTTCTCTTTTAACAATGACCCAATTACTGCCATCGAGCATCAACCAATTAGCTATTTCGCCAACACTGACTTGGTCAGTTGGTCCTACGGGGTATTGCGAGAGAATAAGAGCTTTTTTACTATTTTGTTTATTTACTTCTTGGAGCCCTTTATAAAAGAACATATCTCTATAGATTTGATTATTATTTACTAATTGCAATTTACCATTCTTATAGACGCCTTCATTATCATAAAGTTTCTTTTTATTTTTAAGGTTAATGGTCACTGTATCGCCATTTTTGTATTGAATGAGCGCTTCGTATTTTTCTTTGTAATATGCTTTGTTAAACTCTAATAATTGTTGATGCTCTTTTTTTGCATTTACGGCTCTATTCATACTGTGCCGAGTATCTAATAAGACTTTTGTTGCTTTATTACGTAAATCAAGAATAATCATTTCATCCCTGGGTGATGATAGAGCATTGGTGATCGATGAAAATAATATATATTCATTATTATATTGATAGTCATCTTGATGTACTGCAGCAGCAGGGATGCTTTCAAGACTAAAAATAGATACATCAGCATGGAGATATTCAATCATTTCATTAGAGTATTCACCTTCGTCAACATACAGCCATACATTAGCAAAAGTATCTCCTTTACCAGGCTCACCCAATAGGTAAACATCCTGCATAATGTTATTATCATAGACATTAGCTTGCAAGAAGGTTAGTATTTGTGTATTTTTTGGCAAGTCTAATTTACCTGCGCCATCAAAATGAGCAATTGAGAATGCTACTTTACATATGATAATCAAAATAAAAGAAAAGAGTAATTTCTTTACCATTGATACACCGCTAACGTTTAAAAAGACGCCACCTTTATGTAGCTTTTTATATTTTGAGAAAAAGAATCGTCAAAATTATGGAATGAAGAGAGTTTAATGTAATTAGGTTGATTTTTTGAACTCAAGTTATCCAAAACTTCTAACTGACCGTCATTGATTGAGTTGACAATATCTTCAGCGATTTGTTTGAATGCGATATCTTCAGAGACTAAGACAATATCTTGAAACTCTGGTGTAAAGTAATACAAGTCAGTTTGAATACCACAAGTATATTTTCGCAATGTTTGTATCTTTTTTAAAATTCTGAAATAATCTCTTTCACATGCCACAAAGAATACGACTGCATTCTGCTTCGTTAAGTTATCAAATATCTTATCAAATTTTGTTTGAGAGTAATTGCCAGTGATATCAGCATTTATTACTTCAACATCCTTGGCAAAGTCTTTATTATAATTATTAATTCCACTTTTAAATTTCTCCTCATAATGGCGATAAGTGGAGCTTTGATCGTGTAAGAACACTACTTTTCCGAGTTGTGGTTCTTTATTATCTGCCCAAAAAGCGGAGACATAAGCGATATTTGCAATAGAATCTGAGCTATCGAGCGTGATATACTTAATATTGTCAGCTTTAGTTTCATCATCTGTGTTTGTATTGAGGTTTTCAAAGACAATAATAGTTGTTTTGG
>JAKPKU010000159.1 GCA_029553545.1 Candidatus Cloacimonadota bacterium | reverse complement strand
CCACATGACAGTTATCACCTGCCAAATGGCAAAAAGTGTCAAAAAGAAAAATATTGATTTGAAAGGGATCGCTGGGTTCTTAAGAAAGTATTTTAGTACAAAGATGCCCAGTAATAACATGCAGATTAGACGATGAATTTGACCCAGACCGATCATTTCATCTCTTGCTGTGGCTGAATCACGACCTACAAATACTAAACCAGCTACAAAGACAATTATCCATATTAAACGTAATTTTCCCCATGAAGTATTTGCTTCTTCAACGGCATATTGCGTCATTTCGTTTTTAATCATTGATACAATTTAGAGTTGATAACTAATTTAAAAAAGATTTTAGGTACTGCAAAACAGGCACTATCGTATTGATAATTTCTTGCTTATTTTTAATGCTGCGAAAAATAGACGACCCGCAATACCAATTAAATAGCCTTTAATTGAACTGCGACTCAGTCGCCTGATATGTGTCATAACTACAACACTAATTTCATTCCAAACCATAGAGCGGCTATTTTTTTCACAACTCAAGCATACTTCAGCACATATGTGTGCCAAGAGGCGCATTCCTCGATAAACATAAATAGGATTAACTAACAATACCTTTGGCATAATCACACAGCTGCAATAGATAAGATAGCCAATATCGACAGCTAGGAATTTGTACTTCAAAGGATTAAATAGACCAAGTACAATCCAATCAACTGGCGGCGTTGGATCTAAAAATGTAATGCGCTCGGGCAGCTGGAAAAGAATATTGCCCAAGTGAAAATCCCCATAAATGTCGTTTCTGGCTATATGATAAAGATTGAGACCCTTTATTATTTGTGCCGCTATAATTTTAAGAGTATTTGTTTCTTTTGGAATGAACTTAGATAAGGGTTGTCCTGCCTCATAACTCATTAATATTGTTTTTTGCTTTGCAATTAGTCGTAGCGGTTTTGGTGTCTTCAGATTTAAATCACCACATTTCTCAATGGCATCAAAAAAACAAAGAAGCGCGTCATACTCCCTATTTATCAGGGCGATGTTATTTTGAGGATAGCTATCTTTAAATATCTTCGCAACTATATTTTGGGTATCGCCATTAATATCGTGTATCTTTAATAGGTAGATTTCAGATTGAGTTCCTTTAGCTATTATCTCCGATGATAATAGCTTCCGATATCCATTTTCCCCTATCAACTCTTCAAGGAAAGCGCTTTCAGAATATGAATCAATATAAGATGCAGGCATCATTTGCGAATAACAGCGAAGAGATTACGCATGACCTTTTGTCCATCTGGCGCAAACGCGTCATGTAAGCCAAGATGTTTTATCTTGGCATCCGCACATTGTTTCATTAGATAAACCTCAAGGAATTTTTGTGGCGTTGGTTCCATTCTGGGAAGCATATAGGAAGTAGGCATTTCTAGTTCACCAGTTTCAAAAAATAATATTTTCCCAGTTTTATTCCATAACTTACTGAGCATATTTGACGCTGCTTCAATTCCTTTAAATTTTACGATATGATGCCACACGGCTAAAAAAATAATACAATCCGCTGTCGGCAGAAGTTCACAATTTTCCACCCCAATCTCCCACTGAAGAATTCCTACATTTTTTAACTTCAAGTGCCGCACGACATAGGACATTGTGTCATAATACTTTGAATCGGATTCTACACCAATCGACGTAATTCCTTTCATAGCAAGTGCAATTGGGAAATATCCGCTGTTACAACCTATATCAATCGCCGTTCTTACACCAAGTTCTTCAACTATCTGTTCAATGATTTTCCACCGACTCTGTACCCCATCGGATCTTTGTGCGTGCGCAATGCCAAGCCAAGGAATAGGCTGATAGTCTGGTTTAGGAAAAGTATTTAATTTGAACTTCATCCAATCAAGACTTTTAGATATTATTATTCTCGTTGACATTTTGCTCTCTCTATAATTTATATGACTTCGTAAATAATTAAATTCATAATATTATGTTTTGTAAATATCATTTATTGATTTTATATTTCTTGATAACGATTTTTTCTAGAAGCATCATCGTGTCCTATGTTGTTTTTCATTCGCTAACTGTGTTCTTAGCAATACAAACAGTATAATTGATAATAAGAACTCTGAGAAAGCAAATGCGAAAACTGCACCACCTGCACCAAAGATACGTGAGAGAGTTATGGCAAATACTACGGTCAATATAGTTGCCACTATATTAGCATAAAAAAGCTGACGAAAGGATCGAATAACTAACAAAGCAACCGATACACCGTTCCTAAAAGCGAAAAACATTATTGCAAAACACCATATAAGTATGAGTGGTCCAGTATGACTATATTCTTTGCCAAGCGCTAATGGCACCACCCAGGGCGAAAGAAACAACAAGAGCATTGAGTAAATGATCGCAATACTGAACAACGTAACAATCCAAATCATGGACGTCTGAAATAGTTTTTTATTTCCTTTGACACGCTGTTCAGCAAGTCTCGGCATTATCACTTGAGTTGATGGCGGAATTGCCATTATAGCTGGTGTCAAAAGTAAACGTGCGGCATTAACTTCTGCTAAAGCTGCGAAACCTAATATCGGCGCAATTACAAAGTTGTGGGTTTGTGCTCGTAAGCTATATACTAATGTAGTTAAAATGTGCCAACGTCCGCCAGCCCAAGAATCATAAAAAGCCTGTATTATTTTTGGCAGATTCACATCGCACCATGGTAGATTGAAGATTATAATCGCCTGTATTGATCCCGCTGCCTGTCCGATCGCATATGTGTAAAGAGCCGATGACGCGTTGATTGAGTGCCCTGTGACTGATATGGCAAGAAAAAGCGCTGTTATGGTAACAGCAACAACAACATTGCTTCCAAAGACTAATCCCTCACGACGCTCCGAAAACGCAAAACGCATAAGCAGATCATGTAGCGCATACAGCACTGAGGCAACTGCTATGGGGAAAATCAATTTGAGAACGGATAAATCGGAAAAAGTTGTTTTAATAATAATCTTCGAAATGAAAGCAAGGCAAAGAATAATAAAACCACCCATTATTATTAAAACAAGATGATGAAGAGTATAAGTTGCACGACTTTCTAATGGTTGATCAGGGAGATTAACTACGAATTGTACACCAATAAAAGCACATATCAAACCAGAAATAAACAAAATCAATGCAAATCCAAAGCTATATTGACCGAATTGAATTTTATCTAGCACTCGCACAAGATAAAGTACAATGCAAAAATTAGTGAGGCTACTCACAGCCTGACTTATAAAGCTGATAGATAATGATTTGACTATGAGACGCTTCTGTAACAGCCGTGTTTTTAACCGGGCAAGGTATCTACTCATATATTGCAATGCAATGAATACCTTTCATGTTTTCTGTATTTTACCATATTCATAATTGTAATTTTTGAGATTAATTATTTTAGGGATAGCCTGCCGGATTTCGCGCTTTTTGAAGATTTCAGAATTGTTTTAATTTCTTCTGTTTCTTCTGTGTAATCCCTGAAATCAGGATAATCAGGCAGCCAACCCATTCCGTGTTTAATCATATGAACCTCCGAGTTAGATATTTAGATGCTTTAGACGCATTTGAAGCGTTAGAAGAGTTAGAAGCTTGGATGATTGGAAGTTTGGATGCTTTAGAAGATTTCATTATTACCTCTTAATGAGAGGTGAAAAG
>JAKPKU010000121.1 GCA_029553545.1 Candidatus Cloacimonadota bacterium | reverse complement strand
TATAAGCCATATAGCGATAGTCAAATTTAATTTCTGAAACAGCTGCCAAAGGACCTATTGGGCAGGATGCAAAGCTACCAGATGCACTACTGCTCCACAAATTCTTATAAACACCGTTTCCACCATTTCCGTGGCTTGCAGAAATCGACATACCGTTATTCACCCAGTCAGTAGGCCATGTTGTTGCTGCATTAAAGTCTTGTGTGTATGGGATTGGACGCGTTGGGTCTAAGCGAGTAGTAAATGACCAAACAGGGCAGTCTGTTGCATCACCGAAAGTATTATATGGTACAACTTTCCAGAAATATTGAGTTTCATAGTCTAAAGCTGTTGTTAATAAATATGATGCACCAGCTTGATCAACAATCATAGTGGTAGGAGGATTTGATGTTCCTAAATAAAGCTTATAACCAGTAGGTGTGCCACCAGTCCCTGATGACCAAGATATAGTTGGAAGTATTGCTACGTTAGTAGCTTCATTTGCAGGAGCTCCAATAACAGCAGCATTTGGTGCTGTTGTAGTTGGGAATGTGATTTTGATATTAGGACGATTTGCGTTTGCAGTCAAGTTACCAGTAGGTGCATTGTTATCAGCTTGAGCTGCTAAGTGTTTTCCAGTAGCAGCTGTATAACTAAACTTAGGATAGCTTGATGTTCCACCATCACCATAGTTTCCTTCACACAAAATCAATAGATTATCACCTGTGTAATCGAAGTCAGTGATATCTATTGTTGTCCAGCCAACAGGTGAAAATACTTGATCATTGTCATACAAAAGGGTTGCGCCATCTGTTAATGTTGCCCAGTTGGCTGCAGTAAGGGTTTCAATTGTCACCATCTTTGCATAGATCTTAATAGGTATCACAGTAGTACTAGCTGTGCCAATGTTCCAGCTTAAATGGGTTATATTCCCAGTGATGCCTATTTCTGCTGCGGTGTACAATGCAGCACTTCTACCAAAGCCAAATTGTGCATTAAATGGCGGGTTACCATTTGATGTGCCTGTGCCAATAGTAACATCATCAGCAAAGAGGTTGAGCGATAATACAACGAGTAAGATCGCTATTAACCATAACTTTTTCATAAAGCCTCCGTATCTTTATTTTTTTGGTTTATCTATATCAGATATAGAGTTTTATTTCTATATCATTAAAACCTTATTAAGCACCTTAAGAGCATTCATCTTAAACATTCTTAACAATTCCATCCCACACTATGCACTCCTTAATATAACAGATATCAATTTTGAGTTTTCTTGTCAAGTAATATTTTACTCTTTTTGAAAAAAGATTAAACATGCCTCTTAAATCAAAGACGTTCTTTCTCAATGGAAAAAATGATACCTATTATTCCACATATTTTATTGTTTGAATTAAGGACAGAAGCCTTATGAACGATAACATCATGCACCTTTCCTTGACTTGAGACATAGGATGTTTGATATACTTGGATTTTTTTATTCTGTATTAATTCTTGATCTTTATGACTATTAAAAATAGCAAGTTCTTGATATGATACATCAAAAATGGTTTTATTAATAATATGTTCTTTAGGAAGACTAATCATTTCTGCAAATGCATTATTAACATGAATATAGTGACCTTCAATGTCTTTATAATAGACAGCTACTGGAATTGTTTCAAATAGTTTATTGAGAAATTCGAGATTGCCTTCGAGTGCCATTTCTGCACCTTTTTTGTCAGTGATGTCGTGGATAATTGAGTGCAAAAGATGCTCACCTTTAAAAAAGAACTCATTACTGAAAACCTCTACATCTTTTATGCTACCATCAGCCAAAAGGTGACTAAATTTAAAACTGTTTTCTTTTGCTTGTATTACTTTTTGCATTTTCTCTTGCATGTGTTTTTGATCTAAACAATTGATTTCAGAGATTTTCATCGTTTTAAGCTTTTCTCTTGACCAACCATAAAACTTCTCAGCTGCATAGTTTGCATCATATATTGAGCCATCATTAGCTCTGATTAGTAGTTTAACAGCACTATGCTTTAAAAACAAGTCATAAAATCTCTCTTCATTTTGTTTGACATTATCTTCTGTTATTTTCTGTTCTGTATAATCATTATAGACAGCGACTATTTCACCTGTAGGTAGTTTATAGACATAATTATCATAGTACTTATCTAAGTTTTCTTCTTTATATATTTTCAATGGGAAGTATTCGGGTTTGCCTGTACTCCAAACCCTTTTAAATACATCAAGTAAACCAAATTCAACAATAGCAGGTCTTATTTTTATCACACTTTCACCGATAATCTTATCTTTGTCAAAGCCATCGATCAATATGCTTGCCTTGTTCACATCTTTGAAAATAAAATCATTACCGCTGTCCTTAGCCTCGTATATTGCTACGCCACTGCTGATATTGTCAAATAGAGTAAAGTACCGATTTTCAGACAATTCTAATGCCCTTTCTTTTTCTCTTTCTTTTAGTTTTGCATCAAATAGCTTAAATGCCATCTTAATTGATGCTAAGAGCACTGTTTCTCCTGTATCTTTGACGATATAGCCATAAGAGGTAATGCCTTCAGTTTTACTGACTATATCTTTTTCTGTGTGTGAAGATAAGAAAACAAGGGGTATTTCTTCTTTTTCCAATATAATCTTAGCTGCCTCTGTACCATCCATGCCTATGCCTAAATCGATGTCCATCAAAATAAGATTAATGTTATCTACCATGTTTATTAGCTCAATTGCCTGTTCACCAGTATGAGCTACAGTAACATCATAGTCATTATTTGATAGTATCCGACTCTGCATCATAGCAACTACAGGCTCATCTTCCACTAATAATATCTTTTTGCTTCCATCAGTAACCATCTTGTTTCCTCCATCTGACCACTCAACAAATAATATTATACTTATATTCTTTTATGAGTCAAGTTTTATTTTAGAAAAAGATGTTTTTTTACACATCTTTTTTTATGGTGTCGATTTCATAATTCAGTGTTATAGACTTGAAGGATACAAAAAGCTGAGAGTTGAAAGCTAAAATCTAATTGATCTAAGCCAGCTATGATAGTTGTTGGTACAAAAAATAATCGTCTCTAAACCCGCTCGTAGTAGGCATCTGCTGATTTAGATGAAAATAGTTTTCAAAAAACACCATTTTGTAAGCCCTATATATATAGAGGGGGTTGTTTTTTATTTATGATTCTGCTTTATTCTTTATAAGATATTTTGGTTATTATGCAACAGCCTATAAATATATGTGATAAAAAAAACGGTCAGTTGCCTGACCGTTTATTTATCATGTTTCTATAACTTCTACATTCGCTCGCGGTATAGTCGTCTTCTTGCCATTTTCGAGCTCGGCTTCTAAAATACGTACTCTTGTCTCTGATTCAACAGTATGGAGCTCTTCAGGTAAACCTGTAACCTTACCAATAACGCCAAAGTTTGGTTGACGAATAACACGAATAATAGTGCCTTCTTCCAACATAGGCATGTGGGATTCAGAAGCAACAAGATCAGCATCGTTAAATTCAAGAGGGATAATAACTTCAGGTCTGATGACACCCGCTCTGATCTGTGTTTTTCCGTGCATTGAGGTCTTTTTACCTTCAAAACGTTTAAGCAAATCAAAAGTTTTATTAGCCATTTTAATCTTGCCAAAGCCTTCTGTTATCAATATTGAGACTCCCAGATGCTCGTGACCTGTGATAGCTACACCAATGTCATAACCTAAAAGAGCTTTGATATCCTGATCATCAATACCACCACATATGATACCTTTTACACCAACTTCAATAGCCTTTTGAATAGCCTTGAGGGTAACCATTGACCCGCCGACGATACATTTATCTTTACATGAGCTATCAATCAAAGACTCTGTCAACACATCGTTTGGGTCATTTACAAGCATTTTTAATTCGCCTGTAACTTCACCGCTAATACCAAAAATGCCTTGAATATAGGCAGACTTGTTTTCAATAACAACGCCTTCTTCTGGTATAACGTCAACTACTATGCCATCAATAAAAGCTTTTATTTGTACAGGAATTCTTGGTTCACGAAGAAGCGCTTGCCCTGTGTGTTGAGAGATGCTTTCTACTTCTCCATCGATTGGTGAGACTACTCTTGATTTAAATAAGCCTAAACCAAATAGACCTTTATTTTCAGCGAGAATGTCACCTTTTTTAATAATTTGTCCAGGCTGAACCTTAAGGTACTCAATAACTAAATTTGCAGTAACACCTAATTTATTTGCCAGGTTAATAGGCAATACATTACCAGGCAAAAATGTTTCAGCTACGAGATCTTCTGCTTTTACTTTGTCGCCTTTTTTTACAAGGACATTACCTTTTAAAGGTAAGATTCTTTGTTTTGCAAGAACGATATTATCTGTTACACTCAATCCGGGTGAATATGCTTGAGCCATTTTTTCCTCCTAGTTTAAAATATGTTCTGGGTAAACTTTAAATTCTTTCATCCATTTTTTGAGCATAGGGATTCTCGAGTTATCGGATGGGAGAACAAATGGGTTTCTACCACGTGTATCAAGTACAATACCAACAATGCCGCCGTCTAATTCAACTTCGCGAGTTTCATTTTTTCCAGCGCCAATATCTAAACCTTTTCCAGGGACTAATTTTGCTTTTGCTTTTTTACCGAGTTCGCAAGGTAAAAGTCTCACTTCACCAAATGGGATATCTTCCTTAAAGACAGTGCCATCTGGTAATGTTATTTCAGCACTTAATGCAGTTAAATTTGGTTTAATCTTGCCAACTGGGGCAACGCATGTGCCAAGCATAATCATACAGTCTTTATTAAACACTTCAGTTGCTGCAGTTGGATTAATTTCAGCTAATACACCTAAGTGTGGCATCATAAATATTGAGTCAACAGCAAGCCTTGTGATTCCTTCTGGTAAAAATGCATCAATTAACATCATAACAGTTTGATTTCTTCTTGGAGCATGTGATAAAACGCCACCGCTACCAACAAGCAGATCAAGCGTCATCATATTTACAATAGTCGCACCAGATGTTGATTGCTCGAATGCTTGTGAGATATCACGAGTCTGTTGCATACCCTTTAAAGAAACAGCAAACTCTTTATGTTGTATAAACGCTAATCTGAGAGCTTCTTTTGCAATAGCTTGTTCAAGAATAAGTTCTTCCAGTAAAGCAGGAATTGTTGTTGGGCGAATCATTTTGTTTTTAATCATATTTCTCAAATCAGATTCATTAATATCAAAAGGTACCCAACGAATAATATTTGGTAATGTAGCAGAAGCCAAAACATTTGAAATACTATAGCTCATACCAAGGTTTGCAGACACTGTTCTATTAAATATGTATTCGTCAGTAAAAACAGAGAATACGTCAGTTGTTGCACCACCAATATCAACGCCAAGGACTTCAATATGCTCTTCTTGGGCGATAGTTTTCATAATATTACCCACAGCTGCAGGAGTTGGCATAATTGGTATATTAGTCATTTTCCCATCAATAGGACCACGGGTCCATTCCATCAGCTTGTGATAGCCAGGTGCTTGCTGCATAACGTGTTCCATGAATAGGTCATGAATTTTATCACGTGCAGGTCCCAAGTTTTCATTTTCAAGAGTAGGTCTAATATTCTCTGTAACGATTAATTCGACTTTATCAGCAAGTGTGTCTTTAATAGCATCGGTTGCCGATTGATTACCAGCAAAGATAATTGGAAGTTTGTAGGCAGTTCCAAGACGTGGTCGTGGATCTGCAGCAGAAACCAATTCAGCCATTTCTACTACGTGTTTAATTGTACCACCGTCTACCCCACCTGCCATGAGAATCATATCTGGTCTTAATTCACGTATTCTTTCAATCTTCTCATGATTCATTCTTTTGTCATTTGAAGCAACGACGTCCATTACGATAGCACCAGCGCCTAATGCAGCTCTTTCAGCAGATTCGCCTGTCATATTAGCCACAACGCCTGTAACCATCATCTGCAGACCGCCGCCAGCCGAGCTGGTAGATACATAGGCATCTACGCCATTATCACCATCTCTTGGTATTTTGATTTCTTTTTCACCGCTGGGTCCATCATGTAAAAATGTAATATTTTCATTTTTATATTTTAATCGTGCAAGTTCTTGTAATTCTTGCACAGCATTGACAACACCACGTGTCACATCATTCAGAGGTGCCTCAACTGTAGTAGGAGCTTCACCACGTATTGTTTGTCTATAACCTTCGCCTTCAATATACTCTATTAAAATGGCTTTGGTAGTAGTACTTCCGCAGTCGGTTGCTATAATCCGTTTTAGCTGCTCACCGCTCATACTTTTCCTCCATTTTTTTTATTTCTTTTAAAAATATTTATTTTTTCTTTAAATCGTTTCCAATTCTTTTGTCTTTTCAACTTTGCTTGTTTTCTTTCTTCAGCAAAGTATTCTATATCCAATTCATCAATTCGTCTTAATAGTAAGTGTATATACTCATCGTTTTCGATCATTGCTGCAAATTCTTCATATTCTTTTTTATTAAAAATAATCTGTGCAAAAGGTGCTATAAAATACATTATCTGAGAGCCTAAAAAATTCAAAGGTCTAAAAGATTCGATTGCCAAGATTGCTGGGGCTGCCATTCGCCTTTCAGCAATTGCTTTTGCTGTTCTTTCAATTAATTCTAATGCTCTTTCTTTATCAATCTCTACTATCATTTTCCACTTTCTATTTAAAAATATTGTCCTATGATGTAATATTTTTAAATTTGTATTATCAGTCAAGTAATAATTATTACTTGAAAAAAATAATTTGAATTATAGATTACTGTGTGTTGAGTGAGCTTTTTCATTAGCCCAAGCAAAAACAAAAATATCGACTTGTTTGGCATGATTTTCCTTTAATACATGCGCAATAGTGTTTAAAGTTGAACCTGTTGTCACGACATCATCGATCAACAGAATTTTCTTGCCTTTTACATTTGCCTTTTTATACAGTTTAAATGCATTACTCACATTACTCAATCGCTCTTCATGGTTTTTTTGCGTTTGTGTTGATGTATAACGAGTACGATATATGATTTTAGATGATACTGGCAAATCCAATCTTTTTCCAATTGCCTTTGCAATGAGCAAAGCCTGATTGTATCCTCTTTCACGTTGCCTTACCTTATGCAAAGGAACAGGTACAAGGTAATCATATTTTGTTTTAATCTTCAAACCTGCAATATCAAATGTAAGATAAGCCATATATTTAGCAATCTTTGTATAGTTCTCATATTTTAAACTATGCACGAGTTGTTTTACAATATCACTGTACTTAAACTCTGAATATGCTTTACTGAAGTATTTGACAGGTATTTCCCACTCATCACTAATATGTATCTTTGAAAAGATCAATTCATTATAACACTTTTCACAAAAATAGGCTTCGTTTTGCTTAAGTTTTATATCACATGCAATACAAACACGCGGGAATATAATACTAAAGGCGTTCTCTAATCCATTTTTCAATACTTGCAAAAAGCGTTTGCCCGTCTTGACTATTAACGACATTTTCGCTTGCTCTTTCTGGATGTGGCATCATACCGAGCACATTGCGGTTAATATTAACGATGCCTGCAATATTATCGATAGCACCGTTTGGATTAGAATCGGCATTAATATTGCCTTTTTCATCGCAATAACGGAACAAAATTTGGTCATTATCTTGTAATGATTTTAGTCCATCATTATCAATATAATAATTCCCTTCTTTGTGAGCTATTGGTATATCTAAGATCTGTTTATGCTGATACAAGTTTGTAAATGGACTATTAATCGACTCTACTGAAAGATACTGGTGTTTGCAAATAAAATCTAAATGCTTATTCATCATCAAAGCACCTGGTAGAAGACCGCTCTCAGTTAGTATTTGAAAACCATTACAAACGCCGATTACAAGACCTCCCTTGTCTGCAAAGCGCTTTACTTCTTGCATAATTGGTGAAAACTTTGCAATAGCTCCGCATCTTAAATAATCTCCATAAGAAAAGCCACCTGGTATAAAAACCACATCAGGGCTTTTTAATGAATTATCTTTATGCCAAACAAATTCAGCTTCATTTCCTCTAACTGTTGGGATCCAATAGCTATCATGGTCACAATTTGAACCTGGAAATGTTATAACATTAAATCTAATTTTTTTCATTATACGCCTTCCAACTCATACTTCCATGATTCTGTGTTTGGATTTGCAAGTACTTTATCACAGATACTCTTTAAATCAGCTTCTGCTTTTTGCTTATCATTAGTATCAATCATAATCTCAAAATACTTACTTACACGTGTTTCTACGACGCTTGTATAGCCTTGTGAGTGCAATGCGTTTGTTATTACTTGTCCTTGTGGATCTAATACACTCTGTTTGAGTGACACAAATACTTTTGCTTTAAACATTTTTATTTATACCTTTCGATTGTTTTTCTTTATGGGTTTGAATAAATTGAATTATTAGTCTGACAAAGCCGATGAAAATGTAAATCCAAATGGCAAACATATATACGTATGAAAAATACCAGACGGAAAGAGTAAGAAATGCTAAGATGAATCCTATCATGATATTACGAACTACTTTATTTGGTGCGCCTTTATTCACAGCAACATATGGTACTTGGCTAACCATTAATAATGATGCCAAGATTGTAATAAAGAGAAAGGTCCTATTGCCGCTAAATTCACCAAACACTTTATTGGTGAACAACAAATAAGAGGCAATCATAGCAGCTCCTGCTGGTATTGGTAAACCTTGAAAATCATGCTTTTCTTTGGTACTTTTTGCTGATAAATTATAGCGAATTAGTCTAAAACCACCACTTAAAACATACAAGCCAAATACGGTCATACCCATTATGCCAAAATCATGTAAGCAAACTTTCCACGCTAAAAAGCCTGGCACAACGCCAAATGCAACAAAATCGGCAAAAGAGTCTGCTTCTGCACCAAACTTTGAAGTTGCAGAAAGTAGCCGTGCTGATTTACCATCAAGCCCATCTAAAAGAATAGATATAGTTACAAACCAGGCTGCTTTAATAAAGTCTCCTTCAGATGTATAATGCAATGCCGCAAGCCCTGTTAACAAGCTACTAATGGTAAATAGATTAGGAACTATATATTTAAATTTTTTAATCATTGTTCGTCTCTTTATTGATTCCTATTATCGTTTCGCCAACAACGATAGTATCATTATTTTTAATAGATAACTCATAACTGAAGGGGATATTTATATGTGCTAAGCATTTGCCTATAGCTACACCAACCAATTCACCTTGCAAATGAGGTATATTAACATGTAATTGTCGTGCTAAAGATCCCTCAATATAAAAAGAAGGGCTTTCACTCTGTTCAGTTTGACCTACATAATCATAATATGACATTGTTCTTATTTCTGCAGGTTGAAAAAAGCCTTTTAAAACAGTAATCTCATAAAAATCATTTTGCTCTTTTAGATCTATTATTTTGCCATTAATAGGAGATAAAAGATGTAAATCATTCGTTTCGATATTTGCCGATTTTATTCTATACAACCAAAGTATAAACAAATAAAAAGCCATTGCCACAATAGATATGTACTTTAAAAATGAATACTGATAAAACATATTCAAAAAGAAAATAACAAGTATAACAATAATAGGATATGCAAGCATTTTATACTTTTCTTTTTGGATCTTATTGATGATGTTTATTGGGTTCAATTCTTTCATTTCTTGCCTTTATATAAGTCCTACCCTTTTATAAATATAATCTACATTTTTGAGGTATCTGTCATAAGAAAACACTTCATTAATGTCTTCTTTACTAACGTATTTCATCACTTCTTCATCTTGCTCAACTAAAGATTGAAATGACACTTTTTCATTCCAGCATCTCATTGCATTTCTTTGAATAATGGCATATGAGTCTTCTCTTGAACAACCATTTTCTGCGAGCTTTAAAAGCAATACTTGAGAAAATACAAGACCATTAGTAAGGTTGAGGTTTCTTTTCACATGCTCGGGATAGACGACAATATTATCGATAAGCGCTGTCATTTTAAACAACATATAATGTAATAAAATTGTTGAGTCTGGCAATATTATTCTTTCAACAGATGAGTGGCTTATATCTCTCTCATGCCAGAGCGCATTATTCTCCATTGCTGCCATTGAATTTGCGCGTAACACCCTTGCCAGTCCAGAGATCTGCTCGCTGGTGATGGGGTTTTTCTTGTGAGGCATTGCAGACGAGCCTTTTTGTCCTTTTGAAAAGCTCTCTTCCATTTCCAATACTTCTGTTCTTTGGCAATGTCTAATCTCAACTGCAATCTTCTCTAAGGTAGAGCCAATAATCGCTATTACAGCTAAGAACTCGGAGTGTCTATCTCTTTGTATTATTTGAGTCGCAATATTTACTGGTGTTAAGTTAAGATGTTCACAGGCAATCTTTTCCAATTCAGGTGAAATATGAGCATAATTACCAACAGCGCCAGAAAACTGCCCTACAGAGATATGTTTTATTGCATTATCAAGCCGCTGAATATTCCTTTGTATCTCATCATACCAGAGGGCAAATTTCAAACCAAAGCTCGTTGGCTCGGCATGAATACCATGAGATCTGCCAATTGTAAGCAGGTCTTTATGTTCTAATGCTTTATTCTTCAAAACGATGGTAAAATCTTTTAACTGCTGAAGTATTAACTCAGCTGCTTGCTTCATCTGCAAAGCCAGCGCTGTATCCAAGACATCTGAAGAAGTCATACCATAATGAATCCATCTTGAGGGTTCACCGACATATTCTGCAACATTAGTTAAAAAAGCTATTACATCATGCTTTGTAGTCAATTCAATTTCGTCAACTCTATCAGCATCAAAATTAGCTTTTTCCAATATTACCTTTAAATCTTCGTCTGATACAATACCTAATTTATTCATTGCTCTGCATGCAGCTAATTCTACGTCAAGCCAGCATTGGTATTTATTCTGTTGTGACCAGATTTGCTTCATTTCAGGGCGACTATATCTATCTATCATTCATTAACCTCATCTCTTTTACATATTTACATTTCACGGCTTAATTACATTTATATTGTTATAGCTTATTTTGTCAATTTTTAAATCACATATTTTAACATTTTTTAACATTATTGCAAGATTACTTATATTATCGCCATAATCATAATCAATATTGACTCGTAAATCATTGCTTGCATTATTGATTTCTTTTAATCTCATCTTATTGGTAAAGGCAAAACTCGTACCATCTTTGTCAAAAGAGTTGTTCTCAAATAAGTCATCATAATAAGGCTGAAAATCATCGATATCCGCATTATTAAACCACGTATAGACATCCCGTAAGCTTTCAGGCAAATCATCAATTTCGATAAACTTTTTCCCCAAATAGCCATAAACTTGCATATCAGAATCAACGTAAATACTTATATTCGAACTTGCAAAACCAAAGATGCCCGAATCAAGCAAATCAAACCTTAGCGCTTCTTTATTTTTAGATAAGACAAAGTTCTTCCGAAACGTAAACATTTTAAATTGCACCTCAGCAATACCCTCCATTTTAAAGCTTTGCCACCTCTGAAGTTCATCACTTGCCAAAAGAACCTTCTTTGGATATTTAATGGCGACTGCAGCTTTTTTAGAAACACAAGAAGTTAGAAGTACTAACAAAACTAATAATAAAAACAAAAGATTCCTTTTCATACTAATCCCTCTTTTTAAATAAATAAATAGTAAAAAGGAGGCTAAACAACACCATTGCCAAGCTAAGTATTTGCCCCATTGTAAAAAGTTTTAAGATTAAACCATTATTATATAATTCAATATCGTCTGGTTGTCTAAAATACTCCAAAATAAACCTAAAGATACCATATCCGCCAATAAAAGCCCAAAATACTAAGCCCTCAACCTTCACTTTTCTGTATATCCATTGCAAAATAATGGCTAATAGTATTCCTTCAAGAAATAGCTCATAAAGTTGAGAAGGATGTCTCACAAGTAGCTGTGGATCGGTGTTCAAGAAAATCATGCCCCAGGGGACATCTGTTACTCTACCATACAACTCACCATTTATAAAGTTTCCCAAACGCCCTAAGCCAAGACCTATTGCAACGATAGGCATAACGGGATCTGCAAGTTGATAAAAGGATAGCTTATGCTTTCGGCAAAAAAGCCATCCAGCCACAATTACCCCTAATGCTCCACCATGAAAAGACATGCCGCCTTCCCAAAAATAAAATATCGTTAAAGGGTTATGAACGTAGTAGCTAAGATTATAAAATAAAATATACCCAATTCTTCCTCCAAGGATCACGCCAAGCATCATATTAAACAGAAAAGAATCATAGTCATCATTGCTTAAATGAATGTTTCTATGCTTAAAATTCTTCTTTACAAGCCAATATCCCAAAAGAAAGCTTATGACATAAAAAAGTCCATACCATCGAACCTCTAAAGGCCCGATGGTAAAGATAGTTGGATTGAGATTATGAATATAGTGATTCATTTAACCTTTTAATTCTTTGATTCTACGGTATAGTATCTCGGCAGATTCTTCTGGAGTTACTTCGAATTTCTCCCCTTTTTTATGCATTTCTGGTGTAAATATTTTTACCACTTGAGTTGGTGACCCATTCAGACCAATTGATTTTTCATCAAGCTCAAGATCAGCAGCATTCCAAACAATAAGCTCTGCGCTTTTAGCGTTCTTTTTGCCTCTCAAAGAAGGCAGCCTTGGGACATTTATTTCCTTCACCACGGTTATAACTGCCGGCATCTTTGTCTGCATTCTATCATAACCATCTTCCATTAGGCGTTGTAAAACTGCCGTACTATCTTCGATAGATTCTATTTTTCTCACAAAACACACTTGTGGCAAATCAAGATGCGCAGCCACACCAGGTCCTACTTGTGCGGTGTCGCCATCGATAGCTTGTTGTCCAAATAAGACTAAATCATATTCGCTAATTTTCTTGACTGCTCCGGCTAATGTAAGGCTTGTAGCCCAAGTATCAGCACCAGCAAATTTTCTATCAGAAAGCAAAATTATCTTATCAACTCCAAGCGAAACAGCCTCTCTCAATGCAGCTTCAGCTTGAGGTGGTCCCATAGTAACAGCGGTGACTGTTCCGCCATATTGTTCTTTTAATCTTACTGCTTCTTCAATTGCGTATAGATCAAATGGATTGATTATACTTTCGACCCCTTCTCTTACCAACGTATTAGTAATTGGGTCAATCTTAATCTCTGTTGTATCTGGTACTTGTTTTATACAAACGATTATGTTCATGGATATTCTCCTTATTTATTGTAAAATTTAATTATTGTATCAGCAACAAATCTAATCTGTTCTGCTGGTAACTCTGAGTAAATAGGGATAGACAATACTTGGTTGGCAATTCTTTCACTGATAGGGCAATCACCTTTTTTATAACCAAGGTATGCAAAGCACTCTTGCAAATGCAGCGGCAATGGGTAATAAATTGCACAGCCTATCTCTTTGCTTTGTAACTCTTTCATTAGTTCATCACGTCTATCTGTAATCACAGTAAACTGATTATAAATAGTCTCTGCTTTTGGATGGATATAGGGTAGTTTAATTTCTTTTATATCTTTCAACAATTCATAATAAAGCTTTGCATTTTCTCTACGTGCAACAGACCATGATTGTAAATGTCTTAGTTTAACAGACAAAACAGCTGCTTGTAATGTATCTAATCTGCTATTTAGCCCAACCCATTGATGGAAATATTTGGGGTTTTCACCGTGAGTCCTCAACTGTTTTAGTTTTGCTGCCAAGTCATCACTTTGAGTTAGACACATGCCACCATCGCCCATACAGCCCAAGTTTTTACTTGGAAAGAAAGACAAAGTACCGATATCGCCGATTGTGCCTGCATACTGGTTGTCATATTTACAGCCAATTCCCTGAGCATTATCTTCAACAACATAGAGGTTATGTTTTTTTGCAATTGCCATGATTTTATCCATCTCAGCAGCTTGACCGAACAAATGCACAACTATAATAGCTTTTGTTTTTTGGGTAATTACCTTTTCTATTTGATCAGGGTCTATATTAAATGTATCTTCTTTAATGTCAGCGAAGACAGGAGTAGCACCTACACGGTGAATACAAGATGCTGTAGCAAAGAATGAAAATGGAGTAGTAATAACCTCATCACCTTGCTCAATTTTCAAGGCTTTGAGCGCTAAAACAAGGGCATCTGTACCGTTTGCACATCCAATTGCATGCTTTACATTTAAATAATCTTGCATTTGGTTTTCAAAATCTTTAACAGCAGGTCCTAAAATATATTGATGAGCACTTAATACTTTATCCATTTCATGTCGAATATCTTGCATTATTGGCTCATATTGAGCATTTA
>JAKPKU010000120.1 GCA_029553545.1 Candidatus Cloacimonadota bacterium | reverse complement strand
TACCATTATTGTTTTAACTAATCTTGGTATTTTACTGGAGCTGGATTTACATATTTCTGTAGCAAAATTTCTGCTAGATTTTGCTATTAGCAGGGATGTTATACTTTATTGGCCTTATCATATTAGAAATGGACATATTTTAGCATGGGGCGATGATGCCTCTGCTTTTGACATCGTCTTTGATGATGCTATCTTACAACATTTGGAGTTATCAGCATGAAATACCGAGAGCTTATTCAGTTTGAACCTATTACATCTGTCATTAAATTAGTAGAAACAGATAAGAAATCAGTTCAGGAAGGTATAGTTTCTTCATTTGTATTTTCAAAAAACATGGTTGAGCTTTTACCTACAATTTTCACACAAAATTTGGTATTTGAAAGAAATGATTCTCAGGAACAAAAAGGTATTCAAGTTGTAGGTAGTTATGGTACTGGTAAATCGCATCTTATGGCCTTAGTTGCGGCAATTGCAGAAGACGATACTCTGCTTCCTTTAATTCATGATGAGTCTATTAAATCTTCTTTCTCTTCATTTGCAGGCAGGTATAAAATTCTTCGTTTTGAGGTGGGCACAGATAAACCTTTTAAGGATATTCTTTTTGCACAAATTGAACGATTCCTTTCACAAATTAATGTGGATTTTTCTTTCAATACTGAGTCTAATTTTTCCTGGAAGGAACAGCTTGAAGATATGATGGCTGCATTTGAATCAGTCTATCCAGATAAGGGATTACTCATAGTAATAGATGAGCTTCTTGAGTACTTAAAAGGACGTGATCCGAGAGTTATAAATAATGATTTAAGCCTACTCCGGCAAGCAGGTGAATTATGTGATGGCTCTCGTTTTAAAATAATGTATGGTGTTCAGGAGTTATTGTATCGGTCTCCTGAATTACAATTTGCTGCCGAAGCTCTTAATCATGCACAAGATAGGTACTCGGATATTTTAATTACGAGGGAAGATGTTGCTTTTGTTGTTAAAGAAAGACTTTTGAAAAAGACTGTTCACCAGAAGCAAACGATTAGGGACCATTTACTTCAATTTAGTCCTCTTTATGATGGTATTAATACAAATCTAAATGAGTATGTCGATTTGTTTCCAGTACATCCAACGTATGTTTTACAATTTGAACGTATTAAGCATGGTAAAAGCCAGAGAGAAATTCTAAAGGCTCTTAGTACACGATTTGAATCCATTAAAGACTTAGATGTTCCGACAGATAAACCCGGCTTAATTACATACGACACCTACTTTCAAGAATTGCTCCAAAATTCATCTATGTTGTCAATTCCAGATATTCGGAATGTAAGAGAAAAAGTTGAAATAATTAACGACCGTATTAATAATCATTTTGTTCAAGGACGTGCAAGTAGAAAGGCTCTGGCCCAACAAGTAACAAACGCTCTCGCAATAAAAGTTTTAAGTGATGATTTAGATAAACACTGCGGTGCCACCGCGTATTCACTTAAAGAAGATTTATGTATTGCTATACCGGGTGTTGATGATCCGGAGCTTTTAACTCAAGCTGTAGAAAGTGTTGCAAATCAGCTTAAAACCGCTACTGCAGGGCAATACATTGATCAAGAAACTGTATCTAATGATTTTTACATAAGAACTGAGGGCGGAATTAATATTTCCCAGCTGGTACGAGATTATGCAGATACCGTTCTAAAAAGAAATTCGATGCAGGCAGATCAGTATTTTTTCCAGTTTTTACAGTTTATATTAGGGATTCAACAAGATCCTTACCGTGTTGGATTTCAAATATGGTCACATGAGCTTGAATGGATAGAGAAGAAAAGCTTTAGACTAGGCTATATTTTCTTTGGAAATCCCAACGAAAGAAGTACTACAGAGCCTATTCAGCAATTTTATATGTTTTTTAGTCCTCTTTACTCTGTTCTTGAACGAAATGATGAAGAAGATGAGATTTACTTTGACTTTACTGGTATGAGCGAGTCTTTTAAGGATCGCATTTTCTTGTTGGGTGCAGCTAAGGCTAAACACAGCGATGCATCTTCTGATCAAAAAAAGTTATTCAAGGATCAAATAGAAGAACACCAAAAGAAGGCAATAGAATTATTTGAAAAAGAATTTGTAGATCGTGTTACAATTCTATATAAGGGGAAAGAAACCAAACTTAAGTCTTATTCTTTACCGCCGGAAGGAACTTCAAAAGAAGCCATTTTTTCTTTTGTTGCTTCACGGGTTTTGAATAATCACTTTACAGAAAAAAATTCTGAGTATCCGGCTTTTAAGGATTTACTGGTTCCGAATTCAAAAGATAACTTTGAAGGAAGAATTAAAAGTTCTCTCAGAAAACTTGCATATTTTACTCAAGCAAATCGTGATGGTGAAGCCATTCTCTCCGGATTAGGGCTCTTAGGAAACCAAAGTATTGATGTCCAAAATTCCCGCTATGCAGACTCTATTCTAAAAAAACTTAAGGCCCGGGGAGATGGTAAAGTATTAAATAGAGACGATATTCTGTATCCTCATTATCTTCCGGGTAACCTTTGGTATTCTATAGATTATCAGTTAGAATATCAGTTGGAATTTGTTGTTCTTGCAGCTCTTGTGTATAAAGGTGAAATAGAAATTAAATGGAACAGTAAAACCCTTACTGCACCTAATTTTGATCAGACAATTCTTTCTCTAGATAATAATGATTTTTTTACATTTCAAACAATCCAGAAACCAATTGGAACGAACTTTAAGTCTCTTAAAGCTCTTTTTAATTACTTAAACCTTCCCGATTTAAGTGCAGAATTAGATAAACCTGAAACTTTGACTCAAATTATAACTACAGCATCAGATCGTGTAAAGAAAGTTGTCAGTTTAAAAGCAAAAATTTATCAAGGAATAACTTGCCGTACAATAAGCCTCATTAGCACAGAAAAAACAGCTTTATATTGCGGCTTACTTGATAAACTAGCATCGCTGTTAGATGAGATACAAAGTTATAATTCTTATGGAAAGCTTAGAAATTTTAATTACAGTGAGGCAGAATTAAAGGAAGCTTTTGAGGCTTGGCCTTTATGTGATGAAATAGAAAAATTAATTTCTCGTGCTGCAAAATTTGAAGAGCTTATTTCATATTTAACTCAAGCTCAATCGTATGTTTTAGAAAGCGAAAAACCCTTGTATGATGATATTGATAATGAGATACAGCGTTTATCGTTGGTTCTGCTTTCTAATAACGATAACGAACTTAAAAAATATGAGACAAAGCTTCTGAGCCTAAAAGATTCTTATGCTGATTATTATCTGTCACAATACTTGAAATGCAGATTATCACACTCAGATTCTCTAAAAAAAGAGCAAATTCTTTCTAGCGAAAAAAAGAAAATATGTGATGTCATTAAAGATGTTGATATTCTAAATAAGGCAGAGTATGAAAATTGGATCAATCTTATTATGTCACTAAAACCGGCAAAGCATGATATTTCAAAACCTTTAATTAAAGAAAATCCTTATCATGATTTTAATCCTCGTGAATTTTACAATAAACCTAGTTATTCAATACGTGATTTAGAAAATCAATTGGATGAAATTCTTGATAAATGGACGAAAGCGATGCGCTCTATTTTTAGGGATCCAAGTATTCAAGCAAATATAGAGATGTTAGACGATGAATCTAAGGTTTTAGCAACTAGTTTTAAAGACGGCTCTGAGATTTTGACAAACCTAAATGCGCCAAAAATACGAAACCTTATTGCCGAGCTTTCAAAGGGCTTTGAACGAATAGAGCTTGATCCTAAAGATTTTCTAACCGTTTTTACAAAACCCATGACTGTTAATGAGGCTCATGAGGCTTTTAATACGTATTTAGATTCTCTTTGTAAGGGAAAAGAGCGTTCAAAAATTAGAATTATTCTTTCGGAGAAAAAATAAGTGGATCAAAGCAGCCTGCCGGTTAATATTGAAGATATTCTTAACACACGCAAAATAGAGAGTGATCGTATCGAATTCAAGGAAGGCTGGAATCCTGATACTATTTACCGCAGTGTATGTGCATTTGCCAATGACTTTGATAATATCGGCGGCGGCTACATTCTTATTGGTGTAAAAGAAGTAAATGGTAAAGCTGAGAGGCCGGTTCAAGGCCTTTCCGATGCAGAGATAGCAGTAATTCAGAAAGAAATGATAGGTTTTAATAACCTAGTTAGGCCGATGTACGCACCACGTCTTTCAATTGAAGATGTTGATGGGAAGCGTATTCTCGCTCTCTGGATTCCCGGCGGCCCCGACCGCCCGTATGAAGTACCAGAGTCTATCAAGGCGAAAGATAAAATCTTTAAGTATTATATTCGCCGGTATGCTAATAGTATTGAAGCAAAAGGGCGGGATCGTGAAGATTTAATAACTCTTGCGAGTCAGCAGCCTTTTGATGATCGTATACATCGAACAGCATCTATAACCGATGTTAATCTTGGTTACGTGCAAGAGTTTTTACGAGTCTCAGGAAGCAAACTGCTCGAACAAGTCGGACATATACCGCCAGACCAACTGCTTTCTCATCTCAATCTTTTAGATGGACCTACAGAATCACGGAAAGTGCGAAATGTTGCATTGATGCTCTTCTCTGATTCCCCTGAACGGTTTTTTCCATATTCATATATTGATATAGTTCATTTTAAAGGTAAAACATCGGGCAGAACGTTTACAGAAACTCGCTGTTCTGGTCCAATGCAGAACCAGATTAGGCAAGCGCTTGATTACCTTCGCTCTACAGTAATAGTTGAAAAAGTGACAAAGATTAGCGGAAAAGCCGAAGCGCGAAGATCCTGGAATTATCCTTTTGATGCGCTTGAAGAAGCGGTGGTTAATGCAGTGTATCACCGTAATTATGCTGAAAGCGAGCCTGTCACTATCAGGATAGAGATGGACAGGATTATGATCTACAACTGCGGGGGTCCCGACCGCTCAATAAAGTTGAAAGATTTACAAGAAGGTAAGGTTGTAGCCGGCCGTTATCGAAACCGAAGGCTCGGGGATTTTCTTAAGGAAATGGATTTAACAGAAGGCCGTTCTACGGGTCTTTCTCTCATTCATGAAGAGTTATCAAAAAACGGTTCACCTGCTCTTATTCTGGAAACCGACGAAGAACGGACTTTTTTCCGTCTGATTTTTCCTATCCATCCTGATTTTGAAGGTATAGTTGATGAGTCCGTTCCTTCTGAGTCCGTAATTCAATCTCTTGCCCGCGGCCTCGCCAAAGTACTCCGCGCTGACGACCTAACTGGTAACCAAGCTGGTAACCAAGCTGGTGACGAAGCGGTGAAAATGGCAACTATTTTGAGTTGCTTAAGTAGTGAAACGAAAGGAAAGGATGATTTACTGGCTGCTATTGATATAAGCGTTCAAACTAAAAATGTACGCCGCTACATCGATCCTCTGGAAAAAGCAGGGCTTATTGAAAAAACTATTCCCGATAAACCATCAAGCCCGAAGCAGCAATA
>JAKPKU010000118.1 GCA_029553545.1 Candidatus Cloacimonadota bacterium | reverse complement strand
CACTCGTAGCTGATACATATAACTGGTTTAGTACTTCAAGTAATAATCCGGGAATGGATTTTCCTCATATGGTAAAACATAACCCTAATGAAGCATGGAATACAAATCATTATGGCAATGGATCAGTACTCTATTGTGATGGGCATGTAAAAAGCATAGCCTGGACGAACTATGTACCAACAAAATAAATGTTTTAATCTTTTTACTAACAGTAAAAAGTTATGTGATTTTTGCTTAATATAATATTATGCTAACAAGAACAAAACAATTAAAGTACATTTTTGTAGCGCAGGAAATCGAACGGTTGATAGAAAAATCTGCCTTAGGCGATCGTTTGCCATCTGACCGTGAGATTGCCAGAACTTTTGGATGTAGTCCTTTGACAGTACGCAAAGCATTAGATAGATTTGCCTTAGTAAGAGTTTTTGCAAATAAACTTGTTGTGATTACTAAAGCAAAAGACCTTTTATTTAAAGCAGAGATGGATATTTTAGAATGCCATGAAGAAGGTTATGTGGTTACTGTACCAATGGATTTATTTAAAGCCGCAAATGTATGTCGTCAGCAAGAATGGCACAAAAGAAGCTCATTTCTAAGAGAGTTTTTTCGGCTCAACAACGCTCATTCTACTATTAACTTTTTTTCTTTCAACCATTGTTTTATGCTTTAACTCAGCTCGATATTTTAATATCTCATCACGCCTCCCATAATACACATCATCCGGCGTTACATTGCCAATCGCCTCATGATATCGCTGTGAATTATAATACTGAACAAATTTTCCAATTTCTTTTTCAAGCTCATCAGGCATCTGCCAAACGTTCAAACATAGCTGTTCTTTAATCGACCTGTGGTAACGTTCAATTTTGCCATTGGTCTGCGGATGATATGGCGATGCAAATATATGACCAATGCCTTTTTCTTCCAGATAATCACCGAACTCTTTGGATACCAATGATGAACCATTATCACTCAATAATTTGGTGCGATCATTAATCGGCACATTATGCATCCCTGTAAATTCACAGGCAAGTTCAACTACATCACTGAAATCGCCAGCCTTCATAGCGGGTCTTAACTGCCAGGCAAGAATCTTACGGCTATGATCATCGAGTATTGTGATAAGATAGAACCAGCCCCAGCGGTCAACTTTTAGATATGTTGCATCAATCTGCCAAAGCTGATTTACACCAGTAGTTTTAGTGTGGTATTCATTCGATGCAGGAAAAGTTTTGATCTTCGGTTCAGGAATCATACCATTTCGCTTGAGAACACGATATACACTTGCTTCAGACACGCTAAAATGCTCGAAATCAGTGATTTTAAAGCTAATCTCGCGAGAAGACAGTTCCGTGTTGAATGTCGCATATTCAAGGATTTTATCAATCTCATGGGGCAATAACTGATTCCATGTCCTGGCTCTGTAAGGTTTGTTATCCTCAAGGCCGTTAACACCCATAGATTTCATCTGGCGTCTCCAGCGATAATATGTACTTGGTGGAATATCATATTTCTTCAAAGCTGAAGCTGTATCCAGTTCTGAGCCCTCGATTAGTCTTATTAATTTAAGTTTTTCGTTTCTGCTCATACGCTTATATCTTCCTCTCTCACATGCCGAGACTTTTTTTATATCGCTGTACTTCGAGAATGGCCTCTGCCAACGATTCTTTGAGCTGCTGATTTTCAGATTTAAGCTTTTTTACTTCATCACTGGTAGCGTCACGAAGCGTCTCTTTAGTCAGACCGTTTTTGCCTGCTTCGAGAAATTCCTTGGACCATTTGTAATACAGCGAAGCGGCAATACCTTCTCTTCTGCAGATATCGGAGACGGGTATTTCACCTCGCAGAGCTTCGAGTACTATTCTGATTTTTTCTTCAGCGGTGAATTTACGGCGTGTAGCTTTTCTGATTTGCGAAATAACATTTTTTGGATCACTCATTTTTACAACTCCTGTAATAAAAATAATATTATATTATAGGAGCCGAAAAGTCGATTTAAATTCTTCCCCATGGGGAAGAACCTGTTAACCCTCTCTTAGCTTAAGCTACTATACTGTGCCATTTCTCCTGACGGCGAACAATAATAGCTCCTGGTTAGGCACTGTGTTGAAAATGGCCTATAATAAAGAAGATTTTGTAAACATTGAAAGACCTCAAATTGCCACGCTTATGAATGATTTAGATAGAAATCAATTTAGAATGTGGAATAACGTTTCGGACAGCAATTCTCCAAGTCAAAGGCTTTTTGCCCATCATTTGGTTTTAGATTATAATGACTTAGATAATGCAGCTGTCTTGGCAAATGCTGGCCCATGGCTAAGCAAGGTGATTTTGGCAGAAATTTTCCCTAATGGAAATAATGGAAGCTGTATCATAAATCAAATGTATACGGGATATAATACTGATCCAATTGCTGATAAATACTTTGCTAATTTAATAGATTATTTAATTGAAGATGCAAATCAT
>JAKPKU010000096.1 GCA_029553545.1 Candidatus Cloacimonadota bacterium | reverse complement strand
CATAAGTCGTTGCCATATATTCCTTTTTAAATAAGTATTAGTAATAGAAACAGTCGAGCTAATTGAGCGAAATGAAGATAAATGAATTATTTTTAAGTATACAAGGAGAATCTACTTTTAGTGGTTTACCTTGTATATTTGTAAGATTTTGTGGTTGTAATCTCAAGTGTGCTTACTGCGACACACAGTATCATAGCGAAGTAAATTTAGAGCTAAATGTGCAAGAAATTTATAATAAAATTAAAGAGTATGAGCCCGTGAGGGTTGTTGAATTTACAGGCGGAGAACCACTACTACAAAAGGAATTAGTGCAATTGATGAGGCTTTTGCATTTGGAAAAATATACTCTTCTACTCGAAACAAATGGCTCCTTGGCTTTGCAGGGTATTCCTGACTATGTACATAAGATTATCGATATAAAATGCCCTGATAGTGGAGAGGGTGAATCTTTTTTAATTGATAATTTGCACTATTTTTTACCCGATCGAGATAACTTGAAGTTCGTTATCAGCTCGGAAAGAGATTATCTTTGGGCAAAAGACTTTTTAGAAAAGAATCAGTTAACAGGCTCGTCTATTCTTTTCTCTACTGTCCTCACGAAAATCGAGCCGCGCCAAATAGCTGAGTGGGTATTAACTGATAGGCTTAATATCAGATTTCAGCTGCAATTACATAAATACATATGGCCTCCTGAGAAAAGAGGAGTCTGAATAAACGATAGTTGCACGCCTTTTATGGTTCATGCGAGTATTGCTTAAATATTGGTAAACAATCAAATAATTTTACTTGAAGAAGGAATAATATGCAGAAGATTAAGAATATTGCCATCATTGCACACGTTGACCATGGGAAAACAACTCTTGTAGATGCAATGCTAAGGTATACAGGCACTTTTAGATCCAATGAGGCAGTCACAGAACGGGTTATGGACTCTAATGACATTGAAAAAGAGAGGGGTATTACTATCTTTTCTAAGAATGCGTCCATTAATTATAAAGATTATAAGATAAACATTGTAGATACACCAGG
>JAKPKU010000091.1 GCA_029553545.1 Candidatus Cloacimonadota bacterium | reverse complement strand
ATCTTTCCATAACGATAATTCATTAATGATATCTTGCATAGATGTATAACATTCATCGTTTGGCTTCGTTCCAAGTGGTGTTGTTTGTCCAGAATCATACTTAATTTTGTTAATTATCTTTTTTTGCTTACCCATAAATTTAGTCTTAATACCCATTTTTTTCTTTTGCTTCTTCTAATTTAGATTTAACCGTGGATGCTACTTGTCTGACCCAAATATATGAATAGTTTGTTTCATCCGCAATTTCTCGCAGCGTCTTTTTATGATCATCTTTCTTGTTAACATAACAATCTCTTAATATAATATATTCTAATGTATATTTATAATCTTTAACTTTATTTATATAATTATTTAATATATTATTTAATTCAATTATTATATTATTATCTTCCTCAATCATTTTCAGCAATTGGGTTTTTTGGTTTTGCAACGCTGCAATACGATTTAGCGCCTCAATATCCGACATTTTATAAGTTGATGATCCTTGCACAATAACATTATCAAACGATGGAGACACATACTTCATGTTCGTTTTTGATATCAACTTTTCTAGTTCGTTTTCTACGATTACCAATCGCGACTTGTTATTCAAAAGTCTTTTTTCAATCATTACATACTGTTCATACATAGTTTTGGTTTCGTTCCTTTCTTTGGTGTTTTTTTAAGGTCGTTGAACTCCATTATACTAATCCCCATTCTGCAAATTTCTCAAAACCGCCTAGATCACTAATGAACTCACGAGCGATCTCAACGATTTCTGAATATGGTCTGCCATCGATAATCTCATCGCCAATAGCACAGCAAAGTTCAACAGGACCTTCTATTTCTTGAGCCTTTAACCAAGCATAGATATTTACGCTTACATCAGCTTTGGATAGGTCTTTACCATGAAGCCCACCGCCAGTAGCTGAGTCGGCCATATCAGATCCAAGCTTTCTATTAGTTGCACCAGTATCTACGTCAGTTCCGCCAGTCCAATCACCGATAGGATAATATCTGCATCGGGATAGACTCTTCTAAGTTCATCAACTTTTGCATTACTTTGGCAGATAATAAGTCTTGTGCCATCTAAGATATACTTGCCATCACTGTTGTATTTAGCAAATA
>JAKPKU010000071.1 GCA_029553545.1 Candidatus Cloacimonadota bacterium | reverse complement strand
CAATTATGATTAATCGTTTAGAATATACAGATGAGCAGCCAAAAATAAAGCAAACCTAATTAGGAATATAAGGCTGGCTTCCAACCCCGCTGCTCGGGCTGGAGACCAGCCTTATGTTTAGGAAGGCAATCATGAACTTAGTATTAACTTATGGCAAGTCGGCAAGAATATTTTCAATGGATTTAGCGGTAAGAATTGGCTTGAACGAGGCAATTGTACTAAATCAAATTGATTATTGGATCAATGTTTATGAAGAAAAGCAAGATGCTGAACATTATCGTGACGGTTGCTGGTGGGTATATAACACAATCAAAGAATGGCAAGATAACTTCCCCTGTTTTAGTGAACGCACTATCTATACCATCCTGAAAAACCTGCGTGATTTAGGACTTGTTGAAACAGCCAATTATAATAAAGCTGGTTATGATAGAACTCTCTGGTACACAATAAATTATGAAAAGTTGAATGCCTTAGCAGAAAATCCATCTTGCAAATCTTGCGAAATGGATAATGCAAATCTTGCATCACCTATACCAAAGAATAACACAAAGAATACCAAAGATACATATATAAGCGCAAGCGCTGAAAAAGAAAATGAGGGCATTAATGAAGAAACCAATATAGGATTTGGTTATTTCGAAGCAGGAGACCCAGAAATAAATAACTATCTGCAAGTCTTTCAACAAGAACTGGGCAAGCCAATAATGGCGTATGCGATCGATTTGGAAATAATCAAAAAGTTCATTGCTGCTGGATTAACACCAGAAGAATATCGACAGGCTATTCGTGAACAAAAGAAAACTAAATACACAGTTTCAACTATCAAATCAACAGAAAATTTTGCGCTGAACTTTAAGAAGCCAAAGCATAATTCAAGGCACAAGCAAGCAAATCCTAATCTAAGCAACTTTAGTGGTATTTGGAATAGTCAGAGCAGGGATGCAAAGGTACGCCTGCTAAAAGATATGAAGTCACGCGGGATACTTGAGCCCGGTGACGAATTAGAAGCGATCGAAGTTGGATTATTGGAGGAAGAAAATGGGTGAACTTTGTATTCCTGATTGCCCGATTTGCGGTGGTATTGGTTGGGTTAATGTAAAACAGGATGGTTATTGGTTATCATCTCCTTGCCCTAATCGTCCTAAATATTATGGCTCAACTGGCTTAGAACGTAATGAATGGGAGTTTAGCGTAGATAAGCTAAAGCAAACTAATGAAGTAAAACTAATGCGCAATGCAATTGGCAAGCTGTTTACTGATGGCAAAGGCATGCTATATATTTGTGGTGGCTTTGGTATCGGTAAAACTTACACACTAAAATCAGCTGTTATTGAAGCCGTGAATAAGGGTTACGAGGCTTATTATATCCGCCATAATATGCTTATCGATAATTTGCGCCAAGCTTATGATGATAAAAGTGGTCAGTCGGTTTACAGGGAACGAATGGATGATTATAAAAAAATTCGTTTTCTGGCAATTGATGAATATGGGCGTGAGCGGATGACGGAATTTTCAAAGAACGCAATGTCTGAACTTTATGATTATCGCTACGAGAAAGCAATCAATGGCAATTTGATTACTATCTTAGCTTCTAACTTCCCGCCTGAAATGACAATGGATGAGTATATGCAAAGCAGGGCTAATGACTATCGCTGCTCTGTATTAAAACTTAATGGCAAAGATTTTAGAAAAGGAGTTTGAAATGAAAGACGATCTATTAGAAACAGTCAAGCAAATAAAAAATAAAGAAGGTGAACTGCTGCTTTACATCTATGATGGCTTGCCAGAATTCTGGCGGGCTTATGCACGCGCGAGCTATGATAGACTGATTAAATTGAAGGTCAGGAATTTGGGCAAGCAGGGTGCAGCCGAATTAGCTATAAAAATAGCGGAGTTTTTGAGCAGCAAAGTAAAAGTCGAAGGAAGTTGATATGACCACTGAACTGAAAAAGAGCAAGGTTATAACACTCAGAGTTGAGGAGCCTCTTTTCAAAGCAATTGAAGTTCAAGCTGAGCT
>JAKPKU010000066.1 GCA_029553545.1 Candidatus Cloacimonadota bacterium | reverse complement strand
TATAATAGAACACCAAGAACTGGCCTATTTGATGTAACATTACAATATAGCGCTAATGCTTGGCTCTTCAGACCTGCTCAATTAGTTGCTGGTACTTCATATAGTATTGAAGTATATGGAAGACAAGATGGTGCAGTTCCTACTAATGCAAGCCTTACTCTCAAATATGGTGATTCGCCAGAAGCTGCAGCAATGACAGGTTCAATTGTTGATCTTACTCCATTAGTTAACGGCGAATACCAGAGACTTAGAGGTGCTTTTATACCTGAAACATCTGGATACTATTATTTTGGTATCTTAGGAACCATTAATAGTTCTCCATATTATATCACAATCGATGACTTCATGATAGAAGAGACACCAGCTATAGTTCCTAACCCAGCAGTTTTAGTTAGCCCTGCTAACGCTGCTCTAAACGTGCCAGTGTTAGCTACATTATCATGGGTACCAGCGGCAGAGGGCGGAGATCCAACCGCATATGAATTATATGTAGGAACAACTGAGCTTCCAGCATTACCAACAGCTAACCTTACTGAAACAAGCTATACATTTACAACACCATTGGAATATGGTACAGAATACATCTGGCAAGTCGTTCCAAAGAATGCAACTGGAAGTGCAGCAAATTGCCCTGTTTGGTCATTCAAAACAATGGAAGACCCAACTGTGACAACTTTCCCATTTACAGAAGGTTTCGAAGGTACTCAATTCCCACCGCTCGGCTGGTCACAAATATCAGTTACAGGATCAAAACCATGGATTAGAAATACAGGAACTAAGCATTCAGGTAATGCAAGCGCTCAAGGTCAATGGGAGGGCTCAGGCAGTGAGCATTTGCTGATAACACCTCCACTTGATCTCGGTACAAATAATTATAGACTGAGATTTTGGCTATATGGAACTACCTATGCAGTTACTAAGCTTAAAGTTCAAATAGCAGATAACAATGCACTTGCGGGTAGCTTTGTTACTGATTTGGCTGAGTATACTGGCGGTTCTACAATGCCATCAGGCTGGACAAGAAAAGAAATTGATTTGACAGGCTATGAGGGCGTTCAATATATCGCCTTTAGAATAGTTGACCAAAATGGATTGAGTATTTATATTGATGATATAGTGATTGATGAGATTCCAACTACTCCTATCTTTGCAGCAGATCCAATTGAAAAAGATTTCGCAGGAATTGGAATGGGGCAGTCATCAGCTGATCAGACATTTACTATCACTAATACAGGTATTGGAACCTTAGTAATTGATTCAGCAACCATTACAGGTGAAAATGCTGGTCAATTTGTCTTGACTGATTCTAACACATATCCAAAAAGCTTACTTGAAGATCAATCAATGACAGTAAAAGTCAAATTCTTACCCACATTAGAAGGCAATCTTGCTGCAAACTTGACATTTGCTTATAATGATGGAACTGATCAAACAGCCAATGTTGCCTTAACAGGTAATGGTATTAATCCAATTATTCATAATTTCCCACATGTTGAAACATTTGATACATTCCCTCCATTGTTCTGGACAAGATGGACTGGACTACTCGGAGAAACCTCAACTCTTACAAGTACAACTTACGGCTGGGTAAGTAACACTTGGTTTGCAAATACAACAAATCATGAAAATGGTAAAGCAACAAAATTAAATAACTATGGGACATCACGTTATTATTGGCTAATCACTCCGACTATTGATCTTGGTGATAATGTGCCTGGTGGTTATAAGCTCGAATTTGATTTAGCACTAACAGAATATTACGATCCATATCCACCTGAATTAGACGGTGATGACGATAAGTTTGCAGTTATTATCTCGACAGATAATGGTGAAACTTGGTCATCATTGAATGCTTTGAGACTCTGGGATAATGCAGGATCTGATTATATTTACAATGAGATCTCTATGACAGGTGAGAGAATCACTATCAATCTCATTGGTTATTCTGGTGAAGTGAAGATCGGTTTCTATGGTGAATCTACTATTCAAAATGCTGATAATGACATTCATCTTGACAATGTAACTATCACCTACGATGCTACTCTACCAGTAGAACTCTCTGCATTTAATACAGCTGTTTTGACTAATAATACAGTATCACTCTCCTGGACTACACAGTCAGAAAATAACCTCTTTGGTTATCACTTACATCGTAGCACAGATGATCGCCTGAACAGCGCTGAGAGAATCACCAGTTCATTGATCTCACCTACAAATACTTCCAATGAAGCTAATTACACATATATCGATAGCGAAGTATTGCCTGAAACAACATATTATTACTGGTTACAAACTGTAGAAAGTAATGGCACAAGCCAATTCTTCGGACCATATTCTGTCAGAACAAATGAAGGAAATATAGTTCCAGAATTACCATCTTTTACTTCTTTACAGAGCGTTTATCCAAACCCATTTACAGGTAATTCACATGCAAACTTTGGTATCGATGTCAAAGAGGGCGAAACAGCTCAATTTGTGATCTACAATATCAAAGGACAAGTCGTGAAGACATATAAAAACATTAACCCAGGTAAACATAATCTCGTTTGGGACGGAAAAGATAATTACAAGAAAAACTGCGCAGCAGGTATCTATTTCTATAAACTCAGCTCACCAAGCTTTAGCCAAACAAAGAAGATGATGTATATCAAATAGACTTTTCACTTAGGTGGAGTTCATGGCTCGACCCTCGAAAGGGGGACGAGCCTTTTTTTTTACTGCAAACAACACAACTTTATGGTCCTCGCTTCGCTGCGGGTTAGGTACTTCGACTTCGTCGAAGGTTAGGGTCCTCGCTTCGCTGCGGGTTAGGTACTTTCACATTCGTGAAAGGTTTTTTTTAAAGGTAGACAGCAGTGAAGCAAAGCAAGCGAGTTGGTTAGTTTTCTGACGAGCAAAGCTCGCCCCTACATTATTTTTGGTCCTCACCCGCAGCGCAGCGAGCCCCAAATCAATAATCTATCAGCTTTTCTTGTCCTGCATAATAGTCATCATAGAGTTGTTTTATTAGGGCATTCTTTTCCTTGGAGAGTTCGGGGTCGTCTTCTAATAGTTCTTGTGCATCTGCTCTTGCTCGATGCAGGCATTCTTGATTGAGTGCAAGGTTGGCAAATTTATATGGTGGTAGTCCAGACTGATGCTTGCCATAAAATTCACCAGGACCACGTAATTCTAAGTCTTTTTCTGCGATAATAAAGCCATCATTACTCTTTTCCATGATGGAAAGTCTCTGCTTGGCGATTTCTGTTGTGCGATAAGATACTAAATAGCAGTATGATTGGTCAGCGCCGCGTCCGACTCTACCCCGCAGCTGATGTAATTGTGATAAGCCAAAGCGTTCTGCGTGTTCGATCATCATTACAGAGGCATTTGGTACATCAATACCGACTTCTATGACTGTAGTGGAGACCAGTATTTGAATCTCATTTCTCACATACATTTGCATGATTTCTTCTTTTGCCTTGTTTTTCATTTTACCATGCAGGAGTGCAGATTTATAATTGGGAAAATAGTTTCTCTGCAGTTCTGTTAAAAGTGTTTCTGCAGCGAGTAAATCCGACTTTTCAGACTCTTCAATGAGCGGACACACAATATAGACCTGCCGCCCAGCTTTAATCTCTCTTTCAATCTCTTGATACACCCGTATTTTGGCATGTTCATAGACCCATTTAGTTTTGATAGGTTTGCGCGTTGGTGGCAATTCATTTATAATAGAGACATCCAACTCACCAAAGATTGTTAAAGCCAAAGAGCGGGGGATAGGCGTTGCCGAAAGATACAAAAGATCAGGTTGATGATGACGAAGAGATAGCGCAGCCCTCTGCATCACGCCAAAACGATGCTGCTCATCTACTGCTATAAAGGCGAGATTTTTAAATAAGACATCTTTTTGTATCAGCGCATGAGTGCCGACAACAATATCAACTTCGCCTTCGAGGATCTGGAGTTTGAGCATATTCTTTGCTTTAGAAACGCCTCCCAAAAGCAAACCAATCTTTAAATCTGGCATATTCTCTGTCATTAAAGATATTGTGCGAAAATGTTGCTCTGCAAGTATCTCTGTGGGTGCCATCAGTGCTGCTTGATAGCCATTTTCTTTGGCTAAAAGCATAGCAAAGAGTGTCACAATGGTTTTACCCGAGCCGACATCTCCTTGCAATAATCTACTCATTTGTCGATCTGATTGCATATCGGTGAAGATCTCTTTGATAACACGGTTTTGAGCTCCTGTTAGCGCAAATGGTAGGCTCTCCAAAAGCTGCGCTGTATAGGTTCTCTTGAGAATAAATGGCTTTGACTTCACTGCTCTTTCACGTTTACTCTTGTTTTTTATCATCATAATCTGTTGGTAAAAGAGCTCTTCAAAGACAAAGCGGTCTTTCAGCGTATTTATATTCTTAGGATTTGTATTAAAGTGGACCTTTTGCAAGGCGGTTTTACGATCATCATATTTATACTTTTGGATAATATGCTCAGGGAGAGTTTCCTCGATGTACTGATGATAATTTGCAAAGATACTATAAATAAGGTTTCTCATCAAGGTCTGTGAGATATTACCTACTGCAGGATAGACGGGCAAGACGCTTCTTTTCTTCCAAAAATCATGCAAGTTTTCACGTTCATTTAAAACTTCCAACTGTGGGTGGATTACCTGATAGCGACCATTAAAATCGGTTAATATCCCCGACACCCAAAGGCGCCCCCCTGATTGAAATGAGCGGCTCATCCATTTGCCATATCTGAACCAAATGAGATCGACAAATACTTCATTAACATCGACTGTGACAATAAACTGTCGTGTCCCAGTGCTTGTCATTTTCTCTTTTACTTCGGCAATATTCCCGATAAAGGAGATAAGTGTGTTTAGTTGATCTTCATTGATCACAACATTTAGTGATTGCTCTAAATAGTCTTTGGGAAAGAATTCTAATAAGTCATTAATACTTTCAATACCCTGTTCTTGGAAGAGGTTTGCACGGTATTCGCCGACCCCTTTGAGGTATTTAATTGTCTGTTTTCTCAGGTCCTGTTTCATTTCTTTTTTAGTCTTTTTTCACGCAATTGATCGTAGATTTGCAAAACTGCTTTGACATAATAATCACTGTGATTGTAGGAGTAAACGGCATTATAGCGCGCTTTATAATTGTCGATATTCTTACCAGACAAGCCATTTTTAAACAGATAATTCTCGATACTGACGATATTGTCGTCCAAAGAATAAATATCTATATCTGCAAAGTCATCATTGGAATCAAGGAAAAAGGTCTTCATAGATGAGGGGATAAACTGCCCCCAGCCAGCAGCACCAGCATAAGACCCTATAAAATGATAGGGATCCTTTGAAATCAGATTGGAAAACTCATAGAGGGCAACTAATTCATTGGTAGAAAAGCGTTCACGCCATGGCAAAAGCATATATTGCGAAACAAGTGCAGGAAAAGTATAGAATGTGCCTTTGTGACGAGGGTTACCATAGTCTGACTCAATTGCTAAAATGCCCAAGATCATCTCATAATGGATGCCATTCTTCTTTTCAGCCTTTTCGAGCACCGCTTTATATTCACTGATAAAGGCATCAGCACGAGTGATTTTCTGCGCAACACCAAAGTTTTTGATATAGTCAGTCGTGGTTATTTCGCCTCGTGAAGCGCGGTGTTCTGGCATATTGGTAAAGAGTCGCTTCATATTTAAATAGACTTTAAAATCATCATTATTGACTTGCTCAATAAACCATGCAGAGGGGATCCCCTTTAATTCTAACTTAGCACGCAGCTCATCGAGATAATCCCACCAAGCAGGCGATACATTGTATTTGCTTTGTGTAGGCATGCTAATGGCGAGTTTATTGTCTTGGAAACTGACTGTGCCTAAAGTGTCTATAATAATGCTGAAATGGTGCGACTTTATTTCTAATTTATTGAACTCAAGATCAAAATCTTGATCAATTCTAATCGGCTTATCATCGGCATAAACCCTAAAATGGGAGTTTGACTTCCACTTGATTGAGGTGCTATTATTGCCATAAGTCTTGATGATTGTATTATTAGTTGTTTTGAATTGCAGCTTTTTATTGTTTATCTGGTAGTCAGACAGCTCATTGAAGAGTTGACTCTTGCCATCTTTGCTAATATAAAAGTGCGTTTGAGGGGGATAGATCTCCTGTAAGATACGATCAAACTTAATAGAAAACTCAGTATTCTCATTTGCATTTATTTCATTTAAAAGTTCACTATATTTGTCAGAGTAGGCAGCATTCTGAGCTTTTATCTGCAAAAGAATATCTCGATAAGGCTCCGAGTCTTTTATATCTTTGACATAAGCCTTTCTCAGCGAGTCAGAGATCGCCATTTTATCATTTAGCACATACCATAAATCACGTCTGGCAAGGCTATCACTTTTCCATCCTAATTCTTTAAAGATGATAAATTGTAATACGCCACTCAGCTTTAAATCACTATTGTTTATCGCATTTATTGCTTGGTCATTAGTAGGCGAAAAAGAGAGGATTAACTTGTAGAGATAATCCATTGGATTTTCATCTTTGAAGTAGCTTTTCAATGACTTTTGCTCGTCTTTAGGCAAGCTATCAAGGTTATTTAATGCATTATTTATCAACTCATAAGCCAAAAAAGTAGAATAGCCTAAGCGTATTTCTTCATTCTGTTCAAAAGGCATTAAATATGACCAATTGTTTGTCCAGCGGACTCGTCGAAGCGAGAAGAACTTTTCTAAAAGGGGCTGTATTGTGTCTAATTTATCGTACAAAATAGCGTCCCAAGCATCCAAGAGTAGGTTCATTTCCATTGCTTTGCCTGCAGTATTCTCTTCGTCAAACAGTGGATAGTCTTGTGCTGGAAGCGGAAAGTAGGTCTTGTACTTATTGAATATCTCTTTTTGGATCAGCATTTCAGTAAGAGTAAAATACTGTTCCAAATTATTTGCAAAGGGATAATCAAAGCTGTCGAGCTCATTTAGATTTAGTTGTCTATCTTTAAAAAAGCTAAGGCTATCGCTCTTGATAGCATAGTCGGTTACGATGTTCAAAACGTGCTTATACTGCTGCAAATGATCATTTTTGTTTAGTGCAAATACACTCAAAAAGGCAGTAATCAAGCCAAAAAGGATTATATATCTTTTCATAAATTCAGTCCAAAATGTGATGCAGAGAAGGCATTATACCCGCCCTGCATCTATTCATATACCTCTATTTCAATAATAGCATTTTCTTGGTTATGTTTTTATTATCATAAGATAAACGGTAGAAGTAAATGCCAGAGGATAAATCTTTTTGTTGTTTATCTTTCCCGTTCCAGGTAATAGTGTGCTTACCTTTTGCAAGTTGATCAGAAATCAATGTAGTAACCTTTTGTCCTTTAGCATTATAAATATCTAAAGTCACTTGCATATTTTTATTTAGCTCAAAGCTAATTTTTGTTTCAGGGTTAAAGGGGTTTGGATAGTTGCTCAAAGCAATAACAGTAGGTTTTTGAGTAATATCAGTGCTGACAGGCGCTTTATGAATTAATTGTTCATAAGGATAAAAATTATGTGCCTTAATATATAAATAAAATTCATCATCGGTAGTCTCAGCAATATAATCTACCAAATATGGGTGGTCGGCATAGAGGTTATAATAGCCATCTTCATCAGCAATGCCACTGGTAACCATGAGTCGGTTTACGTCGGTAAAGACAATACTCGCATATGGCTGCGTCTGAATTATATAATCTGTATCAGGGATTATTTCTATTTCTGCATTAACAATAAGCGAATCAGCTGCTTCTGTCCAAATATCGAGCGCAGGGTCGCCTAAGACATTTACCGTATAGGCAATCCATTTACACTGACCATAATATGGTGCCAAGTTGATATCTTCTTCCAAGATAAATGGAGCATTAACCTCTTTAGAATAAGCATTCATTGCTTCGATATTGTAAATGTTTTCATTAAAGAGTGCATCGTGGAAATAGCGATGAAAGCGCTGCCCAGAGCCATCTGTATTATAAGGTGAGCCTATGCCATATCTTGAATTACCTACATAGGCAACAGCAGCTTTAGAGATAGTTGTAAATAATTCGCCAATGCAATCATATGATAAAGTGTTACCGTAGACTGATCTATTATCAAATGCACCTGAATAACAGCCTTGAGAATAGAGAATAAAGTAATTTGCTAATACCCCATCATTAATAAAGTTTTGAGGCTTTATATCCTGATTCATTAGGCGCATATTGTAGTTCACATTAGAGTGTCCAAGATGGTCAATCCAGGTGGGTTTATGCGTTTCAAACTTGTCTAAAAGGTCATATTTATTCCAGCTAAAGTCAATATCGTAGAGAGTCTGTGTCTGCCAATCTGTAGTAAAGCCCTGTGTCGTATAGTCATTGGCTGTGCATTCCCCTAAAAATTCATTCATATAAGAAGAGCCATATGAGTCTGTTGGAAAGTCGGGTGGACCCCAGAGATGCTCACCAACGAGCAGGTTATTTTTGATCCCCTCATTAATAGGGCTATTAGAATAGGATACTAATTTATTAAATAGATTAGTAAATTCTGCTTCTGTTTCGATAGCAAAACGTGCAGCATATACCTCAAACATTAAATCTTCAGAACCAAACTCGCCGTAATATTGGCTACCTGGTAGTTGCCATGTCCCATCGAGACAAGCAAAGTACATATCTGCAGCGATATCAGTTTCATCATAATAATCAGTGCCATAGTCATTTACTTCTGAGCGTAAACCTCTATGTGGGATTATCTCTTCATCACCACCAAGCAAAACATAGCTTATGCTGTATTCTTCATATTCAGCGCGAATAAAGTTGCGAATCTTGGCAGTCAAGTCTTCACCCTCTATCACCCCAGCAAAGCTCTCTATGGTGGCAATTTTGGTCTTTAACCCCCTTTTTAGGTTAAATTCAATGAAAGGGATAAAATAATCTGCACGATCTTCGTCAGTAACGATCAAATAATCATAGTCATCGACATTGCGTATTGTATTGCTATAGCTATTAATCATCTCTTTATTATCGCACAGTGCCTTAATATTTCTGGCAATCATAGCATTGTGTTTGTAGAGAGGTGTAGTAAAGTATTCTGTCTCTACTTTTATTGTAATATCTTGATAATATTGGACTTTCTTTGTTTGTGGATTGTACTGTACAGGATAAACAACAGAGATGAGAATAGGGTGCCCGTTTTTGTACTGCATAGTAAAGTTTGCATTTCTTTTTGTAGCTGGATAAAAATCATCATACATATAAGCGGAGGAGTATTTGGGAAGATTATTCTCTGGTCTGGTAGATAAAAAGCCTTCAACAGAGACAGGTTTGATATCATATTCGCCGCTCATAGTAATGGGTTGAGAATATATCACAGTAATTGATTTTGCTGTTTGCATATAGGGTAAAAGCAGTTTTACTGGCTTAATAGCAATTGAGGGGTCTGTGGATTTGTAGTTCATTTCACAGCCCTCGAGGGTGACAGTTCCATCTTTAATAATCGGTTGCTCAAAAGAGTATGTCCATTCAAAGGCAAATAGGCAGCTCGATAGAGCAACAATTAAAAGTAGTAAGTTCAGTTTTTTCATATTAACCTCTTTTTTCACATTTAATAATGGTATTTTTTATTATTATTAATCATAAAAGCTCTATATAACTGTTCGATCAGAAAGATTCTAATCATTTCATGAGTAAAAGTCATTTTGGACAAACTCATCAATAAGGTCGCAGCGCTTTTGATTTCGTCATCCAGTCCATAAGTACCACCAATAATGAATTGAGCACCGCCTTTTATCTGCCAAGTATGTATTTTATGGGCAAAGTCTACAGAGTTGATTTGCATGCCTTCCTCCGATAGCACAATAATGGGTAGATTTGGGGAAAGTGCTTTGAGTATTCTTTGTTTTTCTTCTTTTTTGACAATATCGATATTATTTGTACTGGTCAATTTACTTGCAGCTAATTCCTTTAGCTCGACATTTGCATAGGGCAAAAGCCGCTTCTGATATTCGAGAAACGGCTCGATAAAGTATTTTTCTTTAGTCTTTGCGATGCAAATTATTTTTATATTCATTTAGTTTGCACTAATTGCGCCCATCGCCATACAGAGCATTTTCACTTCTGCAGTATCTGCGCGTGAGGCAATCAAAATAGGTGCTTTTGTCCCCATGACAACATGCGCTACTCTCCAATTACAATAATAGGTGAGGCATTTGCCAAAGATATTTCCAGCTTCGATATTTGGCACGATGAGGATATCAGCTTGTCCAGCAACAGGTGAGTCAATCTTTTTCATCTTAGCAGCTTCCATATTGATTGCATTATCAAAAGCCAAAGGACCATCAATGATGCATTGTGCGATTTGATTACGTTGGTTCATCTTGGCAATAATAGAGGCATCGAGCGTGCATTGCATTTTGGGGTTGACCACTTCAACTGCCGCTAATAGAGCGACCTTTGGCAGGGGATTGCCCATTGCATGAGCGACTTTTACGGCATTCTTTACAATAGATATTTTTTCATCCAAATTAGGGTATAAGTTGATGCCACCATCAGTCATTAATACTATTCTTTCAGGAGTTTCATAGGCAAGTACATCACTGATCACTTCACCAGTACGGAGCCCATTTTCTTTATCCAATGCTGCTTTTAAGATCAATGCCGTATCAGCAGCGCCTTTGAGAATAATATGCCCAGCATTTTCGCGAATTAACTGCACAGATTGAGCACATGCCTTATTTAGGTCTTTACCCGTATCAACAATTTGAAATGCACTAGTAAATTCAGGGAATTGTCTCTTGATAATATCTTCAATCGCTGGTTTATCGCCAACGAGGATAGAATCAGCCAAATTCTCTTTTTTGGCAAGCACAGCTGCTTCAATAGCAGAGTCTACTTGTGCTGCTGCAATAACAACTGTTTTCTTGTTTTCATTTTGTTTTACTTTGCTCAGCATTTCGTCAAAGTTCTTAATCATAGATTACTCCATTTATTTGTATATTTTTTATTCATCTGGATGGCTCAAGATATAGTCGATATCGTTTTCATATTCAGAGTAAGATTCGGAGACTATTTTCTTAAGAGCTTGTTTTTGTATTTGTCTGACACGCTCACGGCAAATACCCATTTCTTGGGCAATTTCAGAGAAGGTCTTTCCTTTTTTGCCATCGAGTCCATAATATGATTTTATGATATGTGCACCTCTTTTATCGAGGTTTTTGATAGAAGTACTTATTTGTTTTTGTAAACGCTCTTTATAGTACATATCCTTAGGGTCTTCTGCGCTTTCATCTTCAATAAAGTCAGCCATAGTGGCACCGACATTGTCTGTGACAGTTCTATCGTCAATTGAGTAAGTGTCGATAGTCTGTAATTGTATATTATTTAAGAGTTTCTCTGAAATACCAGACGCTTTTGACAGCTCCTTTGAGGTAATATTATCGCCTGTTTCAACGGTATATCTATCACGTATACTTTTGATTTTATTGAGGGCATTTGACCTTGCCAACGGAGTTCTGATGATTGAAGATTTTTCAACAATTGCAGACAATATTGCTTGTCTTATCCACCAGACAGCATAAGAGATCAGCTTAATGCCTTTATCTGGTTCAAATCTATCAATCGCTTCAATCAAGCCGATATTGCCTTCGCTGATTAATTCTAACAAACTCAAACCTCGACCCTGGTAAGCTGAAGCTATTTTTACTACAAACTTTAAATGTGCAGAGACAAGCTTATTCTTTGCTTCATTGTCACCTTCTTTTGCTTTGATTGCCAGCTCTATTTCTTCTTCTCTTGAAATAACTGGTGTTTTTGCAATGTTTTTCAAGTAGCTTTGCAAAGCCTGATCATTGAATACATTACCCATTGTTTTTCTCCTACAAGCCTATCAAAAATTCTCTGGGGTTAATAGCAACACCACGTACACGATATTCAAAATGTAAATGAGCACCCCTTGCATTACCTGTATTTCCAACAGTGCCAATAATCTGCCCTTGAGTCACGACATCGCCGACCTTCACAAAGTTCTGATCATTGTGTCCATAGACTGTCATTTGGAAGTTTTCGTGTTCAATAATAACAACATTACCATAACCTCTCTGTACCCCAGAAAAAACTACTTTTCCTGCTAAAACCGCAAAGATTGGTGAGCCAACCTTTTCAATAAAATCAATACCCTTGTGCATTCTGCCGCTTCTCATACCAAACTCAGAAGTGATTTTGATTGTTGTAACAGGTAACATGGGCGACTTGCTATATGTTTTTATAACCTGTTGAGACGGCTTTATAAATTCCACATCCAATTCTGTATTAAGCCCTGAAACATCACCAATAAAGATTCTTTGACCTTCTTTAATTCCGACGCTGCTTAGATTATTCCACTTTTTTAAATCATCAACATTAACCTTATAAATAGCAGCAATTCTATAGAGAGTCTCTCCTTTAGCAACAATATGTACAGCGATAGAGCTTAAAGGTTTTTTATCACTTTCAGGTTCATTGATAGTCTCATTTCTAAGAGCTGGATCTACTTCCACCAGCCAGATTCTTTGCCCTTCACGGATATCAAATTCCTTCATATTATTATAATCCAGCAGATCAATTATGTCAATATTATACATTTGTGAGATGGTAGAAAGAGTTTGATTTTTCTTTGCAATATGGTATTTTGGCTGTGTATCGCCAGTTGTTTGGCTGGTACTCGGTGGAGGTGTGATAGTGGAAATAGGCTCAGGGTATGCATCTGGTATCTTTAATACTTGTCCAACCTTGATCACATTACTTGGGAGATCATTCAGCGCAATGATTTGAGCTTCAGTTGTATTATTATTTAAACCTATGCGATACAAATTATCTCCAGGTTTGACAGTATATGTTTTGTAGTTGCTGGAGGCGACAGGTGCCTTTTTTAGTGTCAAAACTTGTCCAGCTTTTAAGCTATTTGAGCTGAGATTATTCAATTCTTTGAGCTCTTGAACCGTCATATTATTTTTTTTTGCTATGGAGGATAAATTGTCACCTGATTTTACTTTATAGGTTGCTCCACCTTCATTACTTTCTACTTCTAATGTCAAAACCTGCCCAACTTTTAGACTATTTGAGCTTAATCTATTGAGCCGTTTGATATCATCTACAGGCACATTGTATTTTTTACTGATACCATATAGAGTTTCACCGCTTTTTACTGTATGTTGCTTTGCCCTTGCGTCCAAGGACTGCCAAGATATAGATAAAATGAAAAGAGCTATGAAAAAAATGCTCTTATTATTACAAAATTTTAAAGTCATTATATTCCTTATTAAGTTTAATTTCTTCGTAATCTACAGACAAAATATTGGAGCGAGACGGTCCCTGCTTGAGTATATTAAGATAAATGGACAAAATATGCTCTTCTGCAATGGCAAGGATTTCTACATCGCCATTAGACAGATTTTTGACATAACCGCAGATATTCAATTCCTTTGCATATTGATATGAAAAGTATCTAAAACCTACGCCTTGAACTCGTCCAACTACTTTTATATTTATTGATTTGATTGTCAACCTCCAGATATTATAAAATAATATATACCATAAATAATAATAAGATTTTTGTCAATATATTTATTTAGTTATACCAAACTCTGTACACATCTATTTGTATATTATAACTTTTAAAAAAGCATTTTATTACTAATAATCTCAAAAGGTGTTTCTAATCATTGCCGAAAAAGCGAATAACTTTCTCATCTTTTCTTTGCATACCATATTTTTCTCTGGCAATCTTTTCAACTGCCGAAGGATCATTTTCCAGCTTATTATTCTCTTCTTCTAAGTCTTTATTATTTTTCTTTAAGCTGACCGTCTCGGTCTGGAGTGTCTTTAGTCTTTTCTTTGTCGCATACTGCTTTAGCAAACAATTATTATTTATCATCAGCAAGTCTACAAAAAGGTAGAGAATAAAAACTATTGCAATGATATTTACTATCCTCTTAAGGTTTTCGATTAAGGTTTTATTATTTTGAAGATAGCGCATCATTTATTTCTCTACAAAAAAGTATATATTTTGTTTGGTAAAATCAAGTTCATTGAGAAAAACGTGCATTTTAGGTATTTTTATCACACTATCAAATCCCTGAATAAAGGCATGATTATCAGCAATATCAACTTTGCATGCACCAGTATGATAGTGCATTGGCATCAAGATTTTGGGGTTAATCTTTTTTGTAATGGCTTTTGCTTCATTTGCATCGATTGTGTAGTTGCCGCCGATTGGCACCATTAGTATATCGATTTCTCCAATTTTATCTACCAAATCATCGTCTAATAAATGCCCCAGATCGCCTAAATGCAAGATATTAATGCCTGCAACACCTATTTTAAAGATGATATTTTCGCCTCGCTTTGCGCCTTGTTCTTTGTCATGATAGGTCTGATAGCCTGTTATGATAAAATCACCAACTTTATAATCTCCAACTGAATTAACCTTGATAAAATCGCCTGAGATAAGTGAAAAATTATTATGATCATGATGATTATGAGTAGAGCAAACTACATCTGCTGTCAATCCTCGTGGCAGCGGATAGCCAATATCGTCATAGGGATCTAAAACAAGGCTTGTATTATCCGTCTCAAGGCGCCACATTGAGTGATAATAATATTCAATTTTTAACATAATAACCTCATTTTCTCTAAAATAATACATTCACAAGATAAATATACAAAACAATGAAATTTTGTAAAGAAAAAAAACAATAATTCAATTAATTTCTTAGAATCCCTTATTATAAGCAAAAAATCGACTAATTAATTTTATTATTAGCACAGAATAATAGACTGATTATCTGAAAATAAAGCCGCTGCTTTTGTAAACTGTGCAAATATTGGTAATTTTTGATGTTTTTGTAAACTAAAAAACTATCATTCTAAAAGATCAATATATTATGAGCCATTATCCAAAAAAATGAAAATAGATGAAAAAATACAGATAGAAAAACTTCCTTTTTTAACTATAAAAAAGTCACAAAAAAAATTAAATAATCCTCTTTGCATGTCTACTTTTTTACCTTTTATGAGATTTTCTGCTCTTTATCGTATCTTACTAATTATCAAGGGTATGACTATTAGACTCCCCTTACATTATCCTTGCTATCTTGGAGAATGAAAGGAAGTATTAAAGGAATCAAAAGGGAGTGAAAAGGAGTTTTATTTAAAAAAAGGGGTGCAAGTATTTGCACCCCTTTAGATAGCTTTGTTTAGATTTTAAATCTTGAAACTATGTCATTCAATGTTTTGGCTAAACTGCCCAATTCAACAGAAGCGGTTTTTGTCAATTCTGCATTTCTTGCAGTATTTTCTATGCCATCTAACATCTCAGCGATATTTCGTGTAACTTCTTGAATACCTTGGCTTACTTCGAGAGTATTTCTAGTAATTTCTTGAACACCCAAGTTTGCATATTCACTGTTTTTAGCCATTTCTGCAGAAGCGGTAGCTGACTCTTCAGCGCTTTGTGCTATATCTTCAACAGCTTTACCAGCTTCGTCTGTGCTTTTCTTTATTCTGCCAGCATATTCGACCACTTTGGTGATCTGCCCTTGAACTTGAGTAGCTGAATTAGACATTCTGCCAGAAGAGTGAGCGATC
>JAKPKU010000059.1 GCA_029553545.1 Candidatus Cloacimonadota bacterium | reverse complement strand
TATTATTGTAAAAAGACATTTTTTCTTATCCTTTTTTGTTATTTTTGAATAATTACGACCTCTCTAAAAATGAAAATCAAAATCTGAACTTTATGAATGCTTTTATTGTCAATATAACGGCTTTATTCAACACCCTCTAATTGTACACCTTCGCATACCAACTTGTAGAGACAAAAGCCATTTTAATCCTCGCTTCGCTGCGGGTATTTTAAAAAAATCGGTAGATTTTTTTAAACGTACCCACAACTATCCTTAGTTGTGCAGTGAAGCTATTGTTTGTCACGATAAACAATGTGTTCCAGATCAGTCTTTCAATTTCACGCAGTGAAATTACCTTTTCCCAAAACCTATCATTTACAATAATATAAATTTGTAAATACAAATATCCTTATTTGTATAAGAACCAATGGCTGCTCTCGAGTATGTAATAGATTCAATCACTCAATTTCACGCAGTGAAATTACCTACAGCTTCACTGATTTTTATTTGTTATAAGGAATTTTGCGGTCTTATTTTGGTACAACTAAGATAGATTGTACCTACGTTTGATGCGACTTCGTCGCTGGCTGACGAGCGCAGCTCGCCCCTACATTATTTGGTCCTCGCTTCGCTGCGGGTGAGGTGCTTTTCTCCGAAAAGGTTAGGTATTTTCACTCCGTGAAAAGTTAGGTACTTCGACTTCGTCGAAGGTTAGGTACTTTCACATTCGTGAAAGGTTTTTTTAAAGGTAGCCAGAAGCGAAGCAAGCGAGTTGGTCAGTTTTCTGACGAGCAAAGCTCGCCCCTACATTAGGCGGAGAAAAGTTCCTCATTTTTCTTTTTTCATTGACAAAAAAATGGTATTATAAATAATTAATACAGATATAAAGGTAAAGAAAAAGTGGTTTAAATATGGTATTTTGAATAATATATTTTATTATTAAAGATTTATCTTGACATTAATGCAAAAAAAGACAACCTTACAGAAGGATGTATTTTAATAGTTTTTTATGCTATTATTTAGGGTAAAAATAAAGAAAGGGTTTTTAGATGGATAACGAAGAAAAGAAGCTTTGGGAACTTTACAAAAAGACAGGGGATCCAGATCTGCAAGAGGATATAGTTGTTCGTTACTTAAGGTTAGTGCATTTTATTGCCAATAGACTTGTAGTTTATGCATCGAGAAGCCTTGATAAAGATGATTTGTATAGTGCAGGCGTGATAGGTTTATTAGAGGCGATAGAGAGATTTGACGTATCAAAGGGGATCGAGTTCAAGACCTTTGCTGGTTATCGCATTAGAGGCGCTATTATTGATGAGATCCGCCGTTTTGATTGGGTGCCACGCTCTATACGTCAAAAATCAAAAAAGATCGATTCAGCTATTCATTATTTGTTTTCCAAAAACAATGCAATGCCAAGTGATGAAGAAATAGCTGATGAATTAGAAATCAGCTTGGATGATTATTATAAAATCACTGATAATTTGGGACCAATGTTTTTATCTTCTCTTGATAATGAAGAGCAATTTTTTGAGGGGCATACTAATACCAATGAGAATCAGCTAATTGACGATCAGATAGAAAATTATGAGATTGAAAAATATAAACAAGCAATGAAAAAAAAGCTTATGCAATCTATCCAAGAATTGCCCGAGCGTGAAAGAATCGTCATCTCTTTGTATTACTATGAGCAGTTGAGCTTAAAAGAAATTGGCATTATTATCGGCGTCACTGAATCACGTGTATCACAAATTCATTCCTCAGCAATTATTAAACTGAGAAATAGTATAAATATGGAATTTTAAAATAATGAGGTTAATATGAGAAAAATAAGTTTGTTTGTTTTATTATCATTTTTGTCAGTCTGCCTTTTTGCACAAGCAAAACTATTGAATTACAATGTTGTCAATTATGGTGATATTGCAAGAGTCAGACTTGAGCTGAGCCAAAAAGCAAGCGTGAGCATAAAGAAGAATTCTGCCGCTCAGAGAATAGAAATAAGTCTGTTTAATACACAGAATGCTGATGGCAAAGTAAAAAACTATAATTACCCCGTGGTTAAAAGTATTAATGTACAGAATAATGGCAATCAGATCAATGTTAGCATCAATACGACAAAGGCATTTGCAGAAGTTAGAGATAGCGAGATAAGCGGCAATAGACATATTTTGATATTCGATGTATTTAATAGTTCAAATCCAACCACTTTAAACGAGCTGCTTTCTTATGCTAATTATTACCGCGCAATCGGCAATAATACTGCCTCTCAACAATACTTGACTAAGGCGCAAGAAATTGACCCTAAAGCAAGTGTAACAGCTTCAAAACAGCCTGCACCAAAGCCTGTGGCAAAGGCACCAGCAAGTAAGCCTGCACCTGCTAAAAAAGCACAACAAACAAAGCCTGCTGCAAAGCCTGCACCAAAACCAACTCCAAAAGCTGAGCCTGCACCTGCTAAAGTAGAGCCTAAAACAGAACCTAAAGTGGTGCCAGAAGTAGAGCAAAAAGAAGAAACAGAGCCTGCAGCTGAAACGCCTAAAAAGGACGAAGAACCTGCAAAAGAAAACACTATAATATCAATGAAATATGCGATGAGATACCCTTTAACCAGACCAGACTTATCGCCCAAAAAACCTGCAGCAGTAGTAGAGCCAAAAGAAGAACCTAAAGCAGAAACACCAATACCTGCTGCTAAAACAGAAACTGTTGAGACAATGTCTGAAGTTGAAGAGATTCAACCAGCAATTGTCGAAGAACCCGTGCCAGTTATTAAAGCAGTATTGCCCAATACAACAGGCATTCATGATAAGCTGTGGCTTGAGCTCTTTCAATCTATAGAGTCCGACTCAGTTATGCAAGAATACTTACTTGGCGACGTGGCAGCCAAGGTTGGGGCAAACAATGAAGCAATAGAATATTTGAAAAACATACCTGTGTGTTCTGAATTTAAAAAGCCAGCAAATGAGACGCTTTATGAGGTCTATAGAAGAATGGGTAATGATATTGATGCGACACTGCTTTATGCTCAAATGTCTGCAGATTCATTGAAGATCGAGAGGGGCGATATCATGCAAACCCCTGTTAAATTATGGTTAGCACTTGTTTTAGCCTTGGGCTTGCTGGTCGTTGGTATTGTGATTACATTTTTGATTTTACAAGCCAAGAAGAACAAAGCGGATACAAGCATTTCTGACAAAGAGCTTGCTGTTCATAAAAAGAATTTGAAAAAAGCCTATGATAATAAGCGAGAAGCAAAAGAAGATAAAGATGAAGCAGAAGATTTTGACTTTAGTGAAAAAGTTGTTCAGTCGAGCTCTGAGACAGACTATGATAATCCTCCATATGTAGCAGAAGAATTGACAGCAAAAGAAGAAATTGAGCTTAAGGAAGAAGAAGAGGATTTTATCAATATCGTTAAAAAAGATAAAACCGACGAATATGCCCCTGTTGAATCTGATGATGATGCCTTTGCAGATAATGAATATAAAAAGAAAATGATTTTGAAACTATATAATGACGGGTGGGCTATCGAAGAAATAGCAAAAGAATTGCAATTGTCTCAACGTGAAATAGAATTTATAATAAAAATGGCAGATTAGCCTGATAGGCATCTATGGATGAGAAAGAAAAGCCCAAGTTACAAATAAATCAAAAGCAATTAGACGAGTTATGTGTTTTTTTAAAACCAGGTATCGTCTTACCAGTAGCTATTGAAAAACAAATCTCAGCAAACTATTATGCTGTGCGAATTAAAAATGTCTTGCTGAACGCTTTTTCAGAGGTAGATTTGCGGAGTAAAGACGCATTTGTGAGAGTTATAGAAACAAAGCCTATTCCGCGGCTGCAACTCCTCTTTTCAGAGAAGAATAGTATGCTGACGATGCTTTCAGAACAAGAGCTGACGCTGGACTATGCAGAATATGTCTTGCTCAATGAGGCTTATCCATATTTGCCAAAAGGGAAAGAGCAGATTGAGCCTGAGCAAATGCAGGTGCTATTGGACTTATTGGCGGTTAAAACGCAGTTTCAAATTATACAGCTATCACTATTTTTTAACTCGAGCCTGAGCTTTATAGACTTGATGGAACTGTATAGCATGAAATACCTTAAGAAAGAATCTGGCAAAGTTAAGAGAAGCGTAGAGGGTGAGCTATTGAATGCCTTTAATGAGAGTATAGCCCATGCGGGGCTGAGGCTTGAACAATGGGAAATACCCGTGTCTGAGAATACTCTTTTATTGCCTGTTGAGACTGTCTTACAGGGGGATAATCTCTCGCGATTGAGTAGCTGTCTCTTTACCAAGAATTTTGGGCAGATTAATATTAATGGGCAAAAGAGTGCGGGTTGGACAGTAAATATTGATTTTGAGAATCAAATTTATCAGAGGAATTTTATAGAGGATTTCAATTCTTTAAAAAAGCGCTTAGATGGCTCAATTAAAGAAGAAATTAATCTAAAGCTCGGGGTGATGAGCGCTCAGCTGCCTGACAATATGGTCAGTTTATTTGATAAAACCATCAATAATTAAAGGTGAAAAGCAATGGAAAACACAGAGCAAGAGACTATCATTAATGAAGATAAAGATGAAATTGAAAGCCTTATTGGCGAGATTATTAATATCATTTTAGAAAAGGATAGGGAATTGTAAATGAAAAAGCATAAACCTATGATTAAGAGCCCCATTCTATTGAAGATAACTAAACTGTTTGAGGATTTTGACCAAGATAATAAAGAAATGCATTATATGGAGTTGTTTTCGATACTCAAAAATATAGTAAACTTTTCCTCTGCAAGCATTTATTTTTTAAACCAATATGAAAAGAAATTAGAGCTCATAGCCAGCTTTGGCAATGAAATAGATATGATAAAAGAGATAGAGTTTGACCTGGGTAAAGGCTTGTCAGCGTGGCTGGTGAAGGAACAGAGGAGTGTCTTGCTCAATAATATCAAGGGCAAAGAAGATGTTGAAAAGGAGCAGACTATCCGTTCTTTTATGAGTGTGCCCTTGAAAATAGAAAGCAATCTTTATGGATTAATCAATTTTGGGCATTATAAAGCTAATGCCTTTAAAAAATCTTCCATGTCTTTTATGCAAGTCATTGCACCATTTGTCGCTGCGATGCTGTCACAAAATCACTATATTGAAACTTTACGCATAAAGAATAATGAGATAATGGAGATAAATAAAGCGCTTAATGCTACGCAAAACAAGTTGCTTTTGATGCAAAATAAAGAGGCTGTGTCAGCAACAGTGGGTAGTCTCAATCATGAAATAAATAACCCATTGATGATCATTTCTGGTAATTTGCAGTTGCTAACAATCATGGAAAATGATGAAGAAAAGTTAAAAAGATTACGTGCAGCAGAAGATCAGATAGTGCGAATTAGTGATATATTAAAAAAATTATTGGAGCTTGAGTCCCCCCATTTTGAGAAGTATATTAAAGATAGCAGACGTGACAAAATACTAAAGATATGAAATTGAACAGGATATAGAAAAATGTATAATGAAGAAGAAAAGAACCTTATGGATAAAGCGAGAGAAGCTGCATGCCATGCCTATTCGCCATACTCGCACTTCAAGGTAGGTGCAGCGATTTTGACAGAAAAAGGTAATATCTATCAAGCAGCAAATATTGAAAATGCCTCGTATTCACTCACAATTTGTGCAGAGAGAAATGCCGCAACTCAAGCTGTGTATCATAATGATATTAATTTTAAGCTGATTGCTATTTATGTCGATAGTGAAATAGCGTTCCCGCCATGTGGCGCTTGTAGACAGTTTTTAGCTGAGTTCGGAGATCAATGCGAAGTGATATATTTTAATAATAAAGAGAGCAATAAAGTGGCTTTACGAGAATTATTGCCACATTCATTTAGCTTAAAAAACAAAGAAAAAGAAGGAGTTTATGGAATCAGATAATTCTGGTGCGTGTAGTCAGTGTCCGCATTGCTGTGATGTGGACCGAGTAACAGTGTTGGGTTTGTGTAAAGCAAATAATCAAATAAAAATCAATACCTATTTGCTACATAAAGGGGAAGAACCCGTAATAAGTGGCGAAAATGGAAGCGGAACGATATTTTTTTCACATTGCAATTTGAAATGTGTATATTGCCAAAACTATAAGATCAGCGATTGGGGCTATGGCAAGTATTATACGGTAGATGAGGTTGCTGAGATTATGTTAAGTTTGCAAAGAAATGGTGCTCATAATATTAATTTAGTCTCACCAACTCATTATTCACTGCAAATCAAAGAGGCAATTATCTTGGCAAAGGAGAAGGGCTTGGATATTCCAATCGTCTGGAATTCTAACTCTTATGAGCGTGTTGAGACATTGCTTCAACTTGAGGGTTTAGTTGATATTTATTTGGCAGATTTTAAGTACTGGGATGATAATAATGCAATAAAGTATTCTGCCGCACCAAACTATGCAGAGCATGCAAAAAAAGCAATTTTGGAGATGTACAGGCAAGTGGGCAATTTAAAGATTGATGACGATACAGGGTTGGCATATAGCGGGCTATTGATCAGGCTTTTAGTCTTGCCACAGAATATTAATGGGATACAGTCTGTTCTCAATTGGATTTCTGAAGAAGTGGGCAATATGACTTATTTGAGCCTGATGTCGCAATATTACCCTACGCATCGCGCAGATGAATTCCCAGAAATAAATAGACCAATAACATGTGATGAATACGATTATGCCGTGCATATTATGGAAGGTTTAGGCTTTGAAAATGGATTTACACAGGAGATGGGTATTACACCAGAATGGACACCAAATTTTAAAGAATGAGAGGTGAAGCGGAGTGGTAGATTTGTTTCAACAAGCAAAAGAGATAGTTTTAGAAGCGGGTATAATGCTCTTAAATGCATTTTCTGAAGAGAAGAAAGTCAGTACAAAGTCTATCCATTATGACCTTGTAACGGAGACAGATAAGGGGATTGAGGCATTTTTGATTGAAAGATTAAAGACAGTATGCCCCGGTTCAAAATTTCTGGCAGAAGAGAGTGATGCTCAACACAAAACTGCAGAAAAACTGTGGATAATTGATCCGATAGATGGCACAACAAACTTTGTACATAAATTCCCTTTTTCATGTATTTCTGTTGCTTATATGTTGCATGGTCAGCTAAAATATGGCTATGTTTACAATCCGATGATGAATGAGTTTTATACCGCACAAAGAGGCAAGGGCGCCTATCTCAATGATCATAAAATATGTGTGAGTGGCGAATCTGATTTTAGTAAGACCTTCTTAGCAACAGGCTTTTTTTATGATTTTACCAATGCAAAAGTGGACAATGTAAGTGTTTTTCGCAGTATGCTAAGTCAGGTGCATGCTATACGCAGGGCGGGTAGTGCAGCGCTTGATTTATGTTATGTTGCGAAAGGCGTCTTTGATGGCTATTGGGAGTTTTATTTAAACCCCTGGGATGTATGCGCAGGGATATTGATTGTTCAAGAAGCAGGAGGGACAGTTACAGGATCAGCGCTGAAAGAGTGGTCTTTTTCAGATGAATTAATTGTTGCAAGTAATGGGGCTATACATCAGGAACTTTTTAATCAAATTAATAGTATTACGCAAAAGAAGTGAACTATGAAAAAGACTAAAATTGATAATCTGGACTTTCCTTCTAATGCCTTTGGCTTTTATCAAAATATCTTTCAATTAAAAAACCTATATCGACAAGGTTGGCTATTTGCGGGCTTGGAAAAAGATAAGTGCGAAAGTGTGGCAGATCATACTTTCTCATTAGCAATGCTGTGTTTAAAGTATCAAAGCGCTTTCCCTGAGCCGCTTGAGACAGAGAAGATGCTGATCATGGCTTTGATTCATGATTTGCCAGAGTCGCTTGTGGGGGATATAATTCCTACAGAGATGGTGAGTCAGGGCGATAAATTAGAATTGGAAATCAAAAGCCTGATTTATTTATTAAAGGATTATCAAAATAGTGAAAGTTTGTATAAGATTTGGCTTGAATTTGAGGCTGGTAGTAGTCCGACAGGAAGATATGTGAAACAAATGGACAAGATAGAAATGCTAATGCAAGCCTTAATTTACCAAAAAGAACAAAATGTACAATTAGATAACTTTTTTATCACAACAAAAACACAGATGAAAGATGATTTTTTTATCAAATTATGGAAGTCACTTTTTGATGAATATATCAAGAAAAGAGGGTAAAATGTCAATCGTAACAAAGGGCGGAGATAAAGGCAAAACCAGCGCTTGGACAGGAGAAAGACTCGATAAAGACGATGTGAGAGTTGAAGCATATGGAACTGTTGATGAACTGGACTCGCATTTGGGCGAAGCAAAGCATTATGTTGGGTCCGAGCAGATGATTGAGATTATAAATGATGTGCAAGCTGATTTACGTATTTTGATGGGCGACTTAGCCTCTATAAATAAAGAGCCTGCCCTGAAACAAGAACAAGTTGATAAAATCGCTAATTATGTCTATGAATTTGAGAAAAACGTGCATTTGAGCGGCTTTGTTTACCTGGGCAAAACTGCTCAATCAGCAAAGTTGGATATCTGTCGGACAATCGCCAGAAAAGCAGAGAGACGGATTATTAGTCTGCATAAGATAGCAGAAATTAATCCATTTGTGCTGCAATATATCAATAGACTTTCGGATTTGTGCTATATCATGGCACGTGAGTTGGATCGGGACTGAGATTTTGGTCCTCGCTACGCTGCGGGTTAGGAAGTTCCTATAAATCAGCAGATGCCAACTACGAGCGGGTTTACAGATGGTTTTTTTTAGCTAAATAGTTCCCGTTCCAATAGTGCTCTGCTCGTCTTAAGCGATGAAGCCTCTTGCCTTATGCGAAACAATGTACCTCACTGAAACCTTGTCACATAATAAACGCTTGACAAATAAGCTATACGAAAATATTTAGATCGTACATGTATTAATTAAATATATCAATTGCAAAGAGGTAACTTATCGAATGAATCATAAAAATTTATTTATTTTAGAAAAAATGCCAATCAAAAAGGCAGTTATTACACTCATTGTACCAACTATTTTGAGTATGATGGTACAGGTTTTTTACAATCTCACAGACACATTTTTTATTGGAAAGCTAAACGACCCTTATCAAGTTGCAGCAGTGACTATTACAATGCCCCTCTTTATGATGCTGATGGCATTATCAGGTATTTTTGGCAATGGTGCAGCCTCGTATATATCGCGTTTATTGGGGCAAAAGAGATATAAAGATGCGCGTTCGACAAGTAGCCTGGCGCTCTTCTGCATCACTATAATGGGTTTACTAATCAGTATTTTTGCTAATATCTATATCAAACACATTCTCGATGCAGTGGGCACGAGCCCAAACACCTATGAATATTGCAGGAAATATCTCGCTATTATTCTCTATGGCGCAATACCGATTATGCTCAACTTTGCGATGAGTCAGCTATTACGCTCAGAAGGCAATGCTAAAATTGTCTTTATAGGCATGATTGTAGGTACGGGAGCGAATATTATTCTCGACCCAATATTTATCTTTGTCTTAAAGCAAGGAGTAGTTGGAGCGGCAGTAGCAACAGTGATCGGCAATGTTTTATCCTTACTCTATTATATATATTATTACCTGAAATTCAAGGGCTTAGCGACACCGTCATTTCGCTTTATTCGTTTTAAATCTGAATATTTCAAAGAGATCTTGAAAATAGGTTTACCCACTTCACTCAGTCAGCTCATGATGAGTGTAGGTAGCTCTATTTCTTACAAATTGGCATCAGATTATGGCGATCATGCACTTGCTGCTATGGGTGTATCACAACGTGTCATATCTATCGTTATTTTCACTTTTATTGGGCTCGCTAATGGTATTCAACCTCTCATCGGCTATAGTTACGGTGCTGGCAATACCAAAAGATTGAGGGATTCATTAAGCTTCTCTACTCGACTTGGGCTGAGTTTGGCGGTGGTATTTGTTCTCTCATTCTTATTTTTCTCAAAGTATGCGGTAATAATCTTTATCAATGATGAACAAGTAATAGAGTTTGGCAGTAAAATGCTCTTAGTCTTTACTGCAGCGATACCTTTTGCAGTCTTGCAGATGATTTATATGGTAACCTTGCAGGCGATGGGCAAAGCTATCCCCTCATTGATCGTATCATTGAGTAGGCAAGGGCTGATCTACATTCCATTAGTCTTGATCTTAAACAAGTATTTCCAATTTGATGGACTTATTTGGGCAATGCCAATTACAGATATTTTGACATCAATCATTGCTTTTCTCTTTTTCTACCCTTTGATTTACAAAATTGACCACTCTATTAAAGAATAATAGAAAAGCTAATTGTCTGACTATAAGGATATTAGCGTATTTTCATCAATTAATCAAAATAAAGCTTTACAAGTTTTTAACTATAATAATAATTGGTAAGTGAGTTAATTCTTAATACACTTAAGAATTATGATAATTGATGAGTAAATGACTGGCAATTATGTCAGACTTTATAAAAGAAAGGAGTAAAGAATGAACGCATTGAACACAGTTAATCCCCCAAAAAATGAGCCTATTTTTAAGTATTTGAAAGGCTCCAAAGAGAGAGAACGCCTATTCCAAGAATATGACAAAATGTGGGCTACAGAGTACAAAATCCCACTGATTATTGGCGGTAAAGAGATTTTTACAGAAAAGACACAGAGAATTGTTTGCCCACACGATCACCAACACAATCTCGGCACATACTGCATGGCTGGTGCAAAAGAGATTCAAATGGCTATCGATGCAGCAATGGCTGCTAAAGCTCAATGGGAAAACCTTGATTGGTTTGAAAGAGTGTCTATTTTTTTAAAGGCTGCAGAATTGATTTCTACCAAGTATCGCTATATTTTAAATGCTGCAACAATGATCGGACAATCTAAAAATATCTTCCAAGCTGAAATTGACGCTACTTGCGAGCTGGCAGACTTCTTTAGATTTAACGCAAAGTATGTTGAACAAATTTATAGAGATCAACCTGAATCAACACCTGGTTACATTGATCGCGTTGAATACAGACCATTAGAGGGCTTTATACTGGCTATCACACCATTTAACTTTACTTCTATTGCTGGTAATTTGCCATCTGCACCTGCTATGATGGGTAATGTCGCTGTTTGGAAACCATCCTCAACAAGCGTTTTATCAAACTATTATCTGATGAAACTCTTCCACGAAGCTGGATTACCTGATGGCGTAATTAACTTCATCCCATGCCGCGGTACAGAGCTCTCAGCTGTTGCTATGACAAATAAACACTATGCTGGCGTACACTTTACAGGCTCTACTGAAGTATTCCGTCAAATCTGGAAAACATCTTCAGAAAACCTCGATAAATTAGTGAGCTATCCTCGCATAGTTGGCGAAACTGGCGGTAAAGACTTTATCTTTGCTCATCCATCTGCTGATCTTGAAACACTCTCAATTGGCTTAGTGCAAGGATCTTTTGAGTTCCAAGGACAAAAATGCTCCGCTGCATCAAGGGCTTATATACCCGAATCTATCTGGCCAGAAGTGAAAGAAAGAATGGGCAAAGCTATGAAAGAGTTCAAAATGGGAACTCCAAGAGAACCTGAAAACTTCATCAATGCAGTGATCGATAAAGTAAGCTTTGATAAAACTATGAGCTATATCAACTATGCAAAAGATAGCAAAGATGCTGAAATTGTCTTTGGTGGCAATGGCAACGATAGCAAAGGCTATTTCATCGAACCTACTGTCATTAAAACAACTGATCCAAAATTCAAATCAATGCAAGAAGAAATATTCGCACCTGTGCTCACAATCTACGTTTACAAAGATGATCAAGTTGAAGAAACATTAACACTTCTCGATGAAACATCTCCATACGCTCTCACAGGCTCAATCTTTGCACGCGATAGACATGTAATCAAGCATCTGGCAAACAGACTCACTCATTGCGCTGGTAACTTCTATATCAATGACAAACCAACTGGTGCAATCGTCGGTCAACAACCATTTGGCGGCGCAAGAGCTTCTGGTACCAATGATAAAGCTGGTAGCTACTTGAACCTCATCAGATGGGCAAGCCCACGCACTATTAAAGAAAACTTCAATGCTAATAGAGATTGGCAATACGAATATATGAAATAAGATTCTAATTCATAGTTGTTTTGCTTAAAGCAGATAACTTGAAGAGGAAATAATTTAAGCTCGCCTCCCAACTGGGAGGCGAGCTTTTTTATTTATTGTAAAGTCTATCTATAGTTGCGAGGCGAGTACCCGCTCTATTTCATCAGCAACATCTTCTTTGTCTGAGTATATCCGCCACTCTTAATTTGATAGTAATAGATACCCGATGCGACGCTCTTATTATTTGCATCTTTACCATCCCAAACGAGGGTATGTATGCCTTGTTCAAAGACGTCATTAGCGAGTTCTTTTACTTTTTGTCCTTTTACATTATAGATATTTAGATTTACTCTGTCGCTATTTTTCATAGCAAAAGAGATAGTAGTAGTAGGGTTAAATGGGTTTGGATAGTTTTGATGTAGAGTGACTGCTTTTCTTGGAATAGTATTATCAGCGATAGGAGTAAAGCCTGCTGTAGAGACTTTTTGCATATAGATACCGATGATTTCTTCTTTACCTGAAGAGATATAGTCAAGCCAAGATACATAAGCATTTTCATGATCTATCTTCGCAATTTTTGGTTCAGTCTGCTTTTTAATATGATCTGTAAGGCGAATCTGTTGTCCCATCACTGATCCATCAGAGTCTATCATGCCCATATAGATATCGCGGTCATAATAAGCATCTTCCCAAACAGCCAGGACACGCTCATACATAATTGCAATATCGACATGAGTTTGTGCTGAGTCCATTACTGCAATACCGACGCCTTGAGGATCCCAAACAGGATTGAGTACATCATCTGAAAGATTAAATCTTTGGGCAAAGATATCATAATTATCGTCCACTGAATCGCGGAAATCTCTCCACGCTACTGTCAAGCGACCATCCCATTTTGATACATACTGATCTTGTGATTGCGGATAACTTGCGACAGGCACGCCATTTGCAACAAACTGTGGTTCTCCTTGCATATTAAAGAGTTGCGAGTAGATATTTACTTCATTATCAAGCTCTCTATTATCAACCCAAAGCACCATAACACCTTGATCTGTAATGTGAATTTGTGGATCTTTTTCATAGTCATATGGATTTACAGCCACTGGTACACCGCCAGTAGGCCATTGTGGGTCTTTTGTACCATTTTCTTGAATCTTATAGAGGTAGAGATCTTTTTCTTGTCTAAAGACTAAATAGAATTTATTAGCACCAAATAAGCTAACTTCTATATTTGGTTCATCATTGCCATATGGGTCATAGTTGGTAGCTTTATTTACCAGCATTTTACCATTAGTTCCCCATTGAAGCTGATCGCCTGAAATCTTTTGTCCTTTAATACATTGAGCAGGAATCATCAGATCAAGCACTGTATCGGTCCAATAAAAATAATAATCTCCTGCAATTTCTTCTACTGCCAAATAAAGGTTTTTACCAACCATAGTAAGCTGTGCCAATTTAATACCATTATCTCCCCAAAGTCTTTCACCTGTAGGAGAAATCTTCTGTGCTTTTGGCGTCTCTACACCATATTCAAGTTCATACCAAATAAAGACTAAGTTGCCATTACTATCCATCATTGCATTATAATGTTTTTTATCAGAGTTTTCTTCTGTAATAGAGATTCCATTTTCTGGGAAAAGTAAGTTATGAGCAGCATCAACTTTTTGCAGGAATATTTGTCCGCCAGTATCGCCAAATCTACCATCATACCAAGTCACAAATGCATCGCCATTATATGAAAAAGTAAGCATCTCTGTCGCATTACCAGATAAACCTTCATACATCACACTGCCATTTTCATCAAATAATAATTGATTATCACTGGAAATGATCTGTTGAGATAAACCCAAAGAGCCTTGACTTTCATCAGCCCAAATCAAGAAAACTTTATTATCAAGTACTTTTACATTCGCAGCTGTCTGTTTTCCATGCAAGCTTGCGATAGCTTTGCCATTTTCTTCCCAAGCAACACTACCATCAGCATTCACTTTTTGTGCATAAACGTCTGTGCTATAGCCAATGCTGGCATTTCGGTCATCTTCCCAAACCAAAACGCAGCCACCATCACTGAGAGATGCAATACGAACTTGACTTTGTCCTTCTTCCATTTCTACAGCCACAACTGGTGTACTCCAAAGAGCTGTACCAGCATTGTTGAATTTTTGTACAAAGATATCAGGATTAATGCCACTTGGATCTAATCTCTTATCTTCCCAAGTAATAAAGAAATCACCATTTACTCCTGCTGTAGCACGTGGTTTTTCTTGAGTTGCAGGATCATTTGTTATATTTATTCCATTTACACCAAATTGTTTTTCGCCAGCAAGATTAATCTTTTGCATAAAAATCTCATAATCAGAACCCATATCGGTTGCTGTCTTTTGCTCCCAAGCAATAATAAATTCATTATTTGAGGTGGGTGCAAGACGCACAGCAGCAGGTGCATTGATATCTGTGGTAAAGTTTGTTATAAGGCTTGGACCCCAGCTAAAAGTTCCATTAGCACTAATTCGTGCACCATAAATATTTATTATATTACCAGCACCTTTTGCTGTAAAAGCTATGATGCCGCCATTTTGACCATCTTCCCAAAATGTATTTGCCAAGACATTAGCGCCAGGAATGCCAATTCGAACGCCATTTGCTTCCCAGCTTACTTGTCCTTGTGCATTTACTCTCTGTGCATAAAAACCAACTTCTGCCTGTCTCTCATCATTCCAAACAACTATTGCGCCGCCATCATTATCAGGGATCATATTCAAACTAATCTGTACACCAGGAGCGGTACAAAGAGCAGCACCATCAACACCCCAAAGCATCTCGCCTGAGGAATTGAGTTTTTGTGCATAGACATTGCCATCTTTATCATCAGAAAAGTCTACCCAAGCAATGATTACGCAGTTGTCACTTGTGGTCACAATCACAGGATCTTCTTGTCTATCTGGTTTATTGCTCACTACCAAGCCATTTGCACCCCAAAGGTTTTCACCTGTCGGGCTAACTAATTGAGCGTAAAGATCTCTCTCTGCATAGCGTGTATCAGACCAGACATAGACAATGCCCTCATTGACTGTTGCAGCTGTTCTAAACCACTCAATATTTATGCCCTGTCTTATCGGCACAGGGTTTTCCCATTCGACATTTGCCATTAAAAAGGTAAATGTTCCCAAGATCGCTAATACTATTATAGCTAATCGCTTCATAAATCCTCCATTTGTTGTTATATTTCATTATTGTTATAGCAATTTCTTTTCCAAATCTCAATAAAAGAAAAAAGTTTACTGGAGATTCTCACCATTGACTTGTTTTTTGCTTTGAATTGACTGCATTTCTTTGATATCGAGTAAGGCTTTTTTATGCTTTTCTTCGTTAATATCCCATTCTAATCTAAGGTTTTCCAAAAACTTTAATTCTTTTTCTGTAGGTATATGATTTCTGTAGGTAAGAAAGACTAATTCATAATAGATTGATTCTTTGACAATGACCGAGCTGTCTTTATACTGCAAATATATTTGCTGAAGGCTCTGTTTCTGCGGGAGATAAGCTGACAAATTCATCATAGTTGCGTGGCTATAAATACTGATAAAGTTCTGCTCGTGTTCATCAAATTCGCCATCTAAATTAAATAAATAAAAGGCTAAATCGATCAAGCCTTTCTTCTCTTTTTCTTTCAAAACTCTAAGATGCATTGATGTTCTCCTTTCTATTACTATATGATATTATAACTTAAATAAATCGGAAATGCAACAGAAATAATTTCTTAACTCTTTGGAAATATAAAAAAGGCTGGATAAATTCTCCAGCCTTTTTTTGTATTAAATATTTCATTTTATTTCAATAATGCCTTAATCGATGCAAGATCCCAGGGTGAACCAAGCTCAATGGCTGTGAGGACAGTACCGCCACCTGTAAAGAAATAATAATTTTCATCATCAAGACATGACAGATAAATGCCAGGCAAGAGATTTTTAAATTCTTGCAAGGTATCGCCACCGCCATACATTTTGTGAGCCTTCTTATTCTGATGAATCAGCTTGTAAAGTGCTTCTGTGCCTTCATAAAAATTAGGTGTAAAGCCCATTACTGCATTCACAAAGACTGTTTCTGCATTTAAAATAATCTCTCTAATCTTTTCATCTTGATAAGACTCCGCTCCGATATCCAGCACATAATTGAGCTTTGTGCCAGGCTTTAATTCTTTGACATTGTGTATTCTGCATTGACCTTCAATGCGCTGTTCAAGAGTATCTGACTCAACAATAAATTGTGGTTCGAGCACTTTACCAGGCGTTTTTTCTGCCAAAGCAACAAACTCTCTGGCAATGTCCAAATCTGCTGGATCAATGCCTTTGATTTCGAGATTATATTTTACTGCCAGATAGGCATTGTAAATCACACCACCTAAAAGCAAGTGGTCAACTTTGGCAATGATAGAACGCAAGGGTGCGATCTTGGTATCAAACTTTGAGCCAGCTACCACCGCTAAGAAAGGACGTTTTGGCTCAAAAACTCGCTGTAAATTAATCAGCTCTTTTTGCATAAGTAGCCCTGCAAAAGAAGGAAGATATTCTGTAGGCTTGACTGTCGAAGCATGCGGTTGCCACGAACCAAAGGCATCATTGACAAAAATATCTGCCAAACCTGCCAGCTGCTTACCAAAGGCATCTTTCTTCTCATCTTTCGCCTCTTCACCGATAAAGAAGCGTGTATTGGGCAAATAAATCATGTCGATTTTACCCGCCTTTAAGTCATTGAGCATAAAATTAATTGAGCTATCAAGTGCAAAATACCCATCATCTTCCTGGCATGGAAACTCTGGAACTGCGATATTTAATGCTGTTTTTTGCTTGAGATAATTGACTATAGGCAGAACATTTTCATCTGCTGAAACTGTTATTTTGCCTGTCTTCTTGTCTTTTGGGCGACCGACATGAGTCATCAAGATCGGCTTGCCACCCTTAGCAATGATATAAACTAAAGTTGCTATTGTCTGATCGATACGAAAATTATCCTTGATTTTACCTTTCTTGACGACATTATGATCCATTCTCACTAAGACTACTTTGCCCTTTAAATCGGCGTCTTGAAGCTTTGGTAGTTGTTCAAACTTGCTCATGTTCACCTCTCATATTATTATTTTTTATATAGCTTATAAAACCTGAATTATTTGTCAATCTATTTTTGTAGAAATCTTTAACGTAACAATATATCCGTCAACCACTCAAAAAAATCATAGAGCTCATTATTGATTGATGAAAAACTACTTTGAAATCGCCCTTTAATATATTTGTCAATATTCTCCTTGTCAGCCGTACGAATGACTTTGATATCTTCTTTTGACAAATATCCTGCCTCTTCTGCCAGATACAAACTGTAGCGATTAAACATATTAAGAGAGCCCTCATAGAATGAGTTACTATCATTTGGATCATGACAGTGAAAAAACATAGTTACATAGTCCTTTATTAAAACTTCTATTTCTTGAGGGGCTGGAAGACCTGCACTGAAAAAACTTGCTTTCTCCGATTTCATTATTTGCCTCCATTTTGAGTTTTGGACAATAATGGTTAACTATTCAATTGTATCTTATCATATCCGATGATTTAAGTTTGTCAATATTTTTTTATAATATTACCGCTTTTCAACTTTATTATTAGAGCAAAAGCCCCATTCCTAAGTCATAAATGTGCTAAAAATACTATTAATATATACTTAAGATACTTTTGTAAATAATTCTACTCTTCTTTTTAGTACTTTTGGAAAAATAAAAAATAGTAAGAAATCTCACATTAAAAAGGCAAAATTAGGCATCTTTTCACCCAATTTCACCATATCGCATATCTGCCTATATTACAGATAGATGTCCCTTACACTCCCCTTGCTATCTTGGAGAATGAAAAGTAATTTAAAGGGAATCGAAAGGGAGTCAAAAGGACATAATATAGAAAAAAGATTAACAAAAATCGACCAAGAAAAAAAAGTAGTGGCGCAAAACAAAATGCGCCTATTGGGTTGAAGATAAATTATAAAAAAAATGCTTGATTGATTTGTAAGTTTTTTTAAAATGTCTTAATAAGGTAAATATTATGAATTATAAGGGGGAAAAGCGAAAATGAAAAATCTTTATGAAAACACATTACAAAAGTTTAATGAGATATGTCAGATACCGCATTGCTCAGGCAATGAAGGTCAAATAGGCGCATGGTTGGTGAACTGGGCAAAAGAAAAGAATTTTGCCTGCAAACAAGATGAAGTGGGTAATGTTATCATTAATGTACCTGCCAAAGGTAAGCCTGAAAATGCACCTGTAGTCGTTTTGCAAGGGCATATGGACATGGTTTGTGTAAAAGATGAAGATTGTGTACATGATTTTGCAAAAGACCCTATTCAAACTTATGAAGAAAATGGTTGGCTGAAGGCAAAAGGCACAACACTTGGCGCTGATAATGGCATCGCAGTGGCTATGGCGCTCGCTATTGCTGAAGATCAAACAATCGTACACCCTCCATTGGAACTCTTGTTTACTGTCGATGAAGAGCGTGGACTGACAGGTGCTAACCATTTGCAAGCTAATTCTTTGCAAGGTAAAATCCTATTGAACCTTGACTCTGAAGAGGAAGGCGAGTTTACCATTGGTTGCGCTGGTGGTAAAGACACACATATCGAGCTTGACTTACACTATGAGACAATAAAAAAAGCTAATTTATTTAACTTAAAAATCAGTAAGCTTGCTGGCGGACATTCTGGCATTGAAATTGACCAGAATAAAGCAAATGCCTTGCAATTAATGGCAAGAATCGTTGATTTTATCAGTGAGAGCTTTACGTATCAAATTGTACAGGTAAATGCAGGCATAGCACACAATGCAATTCCACGCGATGCCCAAATTACCATAGCTGTGGATCACGCTTTTGAGCAAGCACAAAAAGATCAATTAGCTGCTTTTATGGATGATCTAAAAAAAGAATTTAAACATACAGATCCAGAGATTGATTTTGCTTATACTTATGAAAATAAAGAAAATATCAAGGCTATCACGCAAGCTGATAGTAAAAAAATAATTGAAATGCTGATGGCTCTCCCCCATGGTGTCACTTTTATGTCAGCTGAAAATCCACAGCTGGTTGAAACCTCGAATAATCTTGCAATCGTCACAATTGACGATGATAAGTTGAAAATACTTACCAGTCAGAGAAGTTCATCTGCTTCAAGAAGAGAATTTATCACCAAAAAAATAGAAAATGTGGCAAAATTGGCAGGAGCAAAAGTTGAATCCGGCAATGGCTATCCCGCATGGCAACCAAATTGGTCATCACCTTTATTAGCAAAATGCAAAAATCTCTATTTAGAGCTTTACAAAAAAGAGGCTAAAGTAAATGTGATCCACGCTGGACTGGAATGTGGCATAATTGGCGCCAAACATGAGGGCATGGATATGATCTCGATGGGACCAAATATTCGCTCGCCACACTGTCCACAAGAGAGAATGGAACTGGAGTCTTTGACCAAGATCTTAAACTTTGTGACTAAATTGCTCTCTGCACTATAAATTAAAAAAAAGGATAATTATATAAAAAAGTATGAAAAGAAGATATCTCTTTAAAAAAGTTGGATTAGCTTCCATTGTTAGCTTAATTGTTTTGTATTCATGTTTTGCTTATTCACCATATTTTCATAAAAGTGAAAAAGAAAAACCTGTCGATCCCGCTATTATACAGTTACAAGCTGATCTTGATAGCCTTCTGATTGAATATAATCGAGAAGACACAAAGTTAGGAATTATGGTAAACTCGGTCGCAACAAATGAAAACTTTTTCAGTTATCATGAAGAAGATCCATTTATGCCTGCTTCTAATTTAAAACTTATCACGTCTGCTGTCGCATTGGAAGCATTGGGACCTGACTACCGTTGGCAAACAAAATTCTATGCTGATGGTAATATTACAAATGGTACTTTAAAAGGAAACTTAATTGTCAAAGCAGAAGGTGACCCCTCTATTAGCAAAGAATTACTGGATATGGAGATAACAGAATTATTTAAACAATGGACTGATGAGATTAAAGCTAATGGCATAAATAGAATAGAAGGGGATTTGATCGTTGATAATTCAGCTTTCGGTAATGCAAATATCGGGCATGGTTGGAAACCCTCAAATAAGCTTTTTGCCTATGCAGCTCTCCCCTCTGCCTTTTCAATCAATGAAAATTGCATAAAGGTCACTATCACGGGTAACAAAACAATTGGTAAAGCGCCTAATTACTCAATTTACCCCTCAACTGCAGGGCTCACAATCAATAATAGGGGCAAAACTGCAAATGTGAAAAGAAGCTCAGCAAGACTCGATAGAAGCGATGATAATACTGTAACTATTTCTGGTAGTATAAATAAAAATAAATCTGTAACAAACACAATCAGCGTGGGAAATCCTGCCAACTACGCTTGCAATGTGCTCTATTCTGAATTTAAAAAACACCTGAATATCGTAGGTAAAGTAAATATTGTCAACACAATGCCAGACTATACAAATGCAAAAGAAGTATATATTTACCAATCACCAGAACTGGCTACTATTATCAAAAGATTAAATAAAGATAGTAATAACTTTATCGCCAATCAAATCTACCTTAGTCTTGGATATTTAATCAAAAATAATGTAAATGAGACAGAAAATACAATTAGAGAGTACTTGCAAAAAATGTCGGTTGACCATTCTGTTCTCGTCCTGGATGACGGTAGCGGCCTCTCCCCTATCAACCAAGTAAGCCCCAAATTGCAAGTTGGATTATTATTGGCGATGAGCAATAGCTCGCACCAGAAAAGCTTTTATGAGAGTTTGACAATTGCAGGCGTAGATGGTACTTTGAAAAAAGATATGCATTTTTACCCTCTTTATAATAATTTACGAGGCAAGACGGGCACTATTGATCGTGTCAATACACTTTCAGGATATCTTACCACAAAAGATAATGAAAGACTTTGTTTTAGCATTTTTGCTAATGGTAATATGGGTAGAAATGGAGATTTTCAAAAATTAAAAGAAAAGATACTATTGCGCCTGACAAACTTCGAAAGAGTTGATAAACTCTATGAACTTAAAGAGATTTAGATATGTTTCAGAAAATATTTAAAATAAATGCTAAAAACATAGATATAATAAGTTATACACATATTGCACACTTTTTAAAAAGGAGGTGTTTGATTATATATGTTTAAATACCAACCACTTAATAAAACGTTATTTTTCTGAGGATTTTTTATGCACAATGAACAATTCTTGACAAATATATTGAAGAGATTATTTTTGCATTTATCAACCTTCATTTTTATTTATTGAAGAGTTTTGATATAGAGTGATTATGGGTATTTTTAAGAAAATCTTTTAAATATTGGAGGTATTATTGTATTTTTTTAACATTATTATGGACAAATTGGAGAGGGATTGAGTTATGGATCAGGATGTATGGCAAGTTATAATGGATCAATTAGAAAAAAGAATTAACCAACAGAGCTTCAAAACATGGTTTAATGAAACACAGCTGATCGATTTTGATGACAATTCGATGGTAATATATGTGCCCACAAAGCTGGCAGCAGATTACTTGAATAAAACTTATGTCAATACTATAACAGAGATTGCAGAAACTGAATATGATAAATCATTTAGCATTAAATTTACTGAAAATTACCAGCCAAAAGAACAAAACGACCTTCACTCAGAGGCTCATAAAAAGCATCTCGAAGCGAGTAAGTTAAATCCTAAATACAATTTCACTGAATTTGTCGTGGGTAAAAGCAATAACTTTGCTCACTCAGCTTCTATGGCAGTCGCTGAATCGCCTGGTACTACATATAATCCACTATTTATTTATGGCGAATCTGGTATGGGAAAGACGCACTTGATGCAGGCTATTGGCAATTTTCTGGTAGAAACAAATTCCAAAAAGAACGTGTTTTATATCACTACAGAACAGTTTACAAATGAGATGATTGAAGCTATTAGATCTAATAAAACACAAGAATTTAGAAATAAGTACAGAAAAATAGATGTTTTATTAGTCGACGACATCCACTTTTTATCAAAAAAAGAAGGCTCACAAGAAGAGTTTTTTCACACATTTAATGCCTTATATGAAAATAGAAAGCAGATTGTAATGACTTCTGATAGACCACCTAAAGATATACCAGACCTCGAAAACCGCCTCGTTACACGCTTTGAATGGGGACTACTTGCTGATTTAAAGAGCCCCGATTTCGAAACTCGTATAGCTATTCTTAAGAAAAAAAGCGAAGCTGAACATATTCAATTAGCAGACGAAGTAATAGAATTTATCGCAGAAAATATCTCTGATAATGTAAGAAAGCTGGAAGGCTCTCTCATCAGACTGCTCGCCTATTCTTCCTATAATGATATGAATCCAGATAATATCGATATTCAAATTGCTAAAGAAATATTGACAGATTTATTGGTAGAAAGAGTTAAAGATATTAGTATGGATAATATTTTTCAAAAAGTATGTAATTATTACAATATCACACCTTCACAAATGCTGGATAAAACGCGTAAAACTAATATCGCATTTCCACGACAAATAGCAATGTATCTATCTAATCTACTCATTCCGAGCATATCACTGAAAGATATTGCCAATTATTATAAGAAAAATGACCATACAACAGTATTACACGCAAAAAGAATGATTGAAAATAAGTTTAAAAATGACAATGATCTCAGAATTGAAATCGAAAAGCTAATCAAAGATATTAAAGGATAAACTATTTTGTATTGTACCAATTATCATACAATTAAAGATAATAAATACAAGATCTATACTTATACACATGAATATGAGTGGAACAATGTGTATAAGAAGGAAAATATATTTTCTTTAAATTATTTTGTGAATAACTTTTTGTATCATAACAAATTATACACAGCTTATTCACAGCATTTCAAAAAGCATATTCTATTCTTTAACAATAACTTAAACAATGTATTACTGGACTTATACTCATATCCACAGCCCCTATTACTACTACTAATTAAATTAATTAAAAGGAAATAATAATAATGAATAAATTAATAAGAGCATCTTTCTTTATCCTCACTATTTTTATAATCATATCATGTTCAAATAAAAACTCAATGGTAGGTTTTCCTGGAAGTAAAATCGATATTTATGAAATTACACTGCCTGATTCATGCTTTCAAATATCCTATACTTGGGGAGATAGCATTAATGTTTTTGAAAGAAATTCTAAATTGGTTTTGGGCTCTTATGACAATATCGAAAGTAGAGTATTGGTGCGCTTTGCTAATTTCCCTAAAAACCCAACCGATATTAAAAATGTGAGTGTCAGCTTAAGTATTTATAAGAATAATCTCACTACTGATGCTGAATACTCTGTGCATTTACTTAGCAAAAAATGGGTAGATAATCAAGCAAGTTGGACAAAATACAGCAAAAGTAGCAATTGGGATAGTAATGGTGGAGATTTTGTCAGTGAAGAAATTGCCAACTTTACTATAAATGCTACCAGAGCTGATAGCATTGGTTTTAGTATTCCAAGCAGCATTATTACACAATGGATTGAGCAGGATACAACAAATTTTGGATTGATTATCAAAGAAAAAACAAGACCAAGAAATAGTCAGTTTGTAGAATTTTACTCAACAGAAAGCTATTCAACAGTCTTATCCCCTATACTCAAATTCGATTATACAAATGATAAAGGCAAAGAATTGCAATACAAAAATAGATCTACTGCCGATATATTTATTCATAATGCTGAAGATAATTTGAATGTAACTGATGATGTATTGTCTCTATGGAATATCGCTCCAAGAGCCATTGCAATGAAAATAAATGTACCTTTTGAACTGTTTGCCGAGGCGGATTCTTCTATCACTTCTGAAGATGATTTAAGATTGATTACTATTAACCGCGCTGACCTGATCCTTACTAAAACAGAAGAGATATTCCCATTTACAAATGAAAAGAATAGCGTCTCTTCTTACTATCTGACCGTCCCACTTGTCGACCAAAGCTATTTTACTAAAGAAAACTTACTCTTGGCACATTCAGTCGTGGATACACTAAAATCTAATCAACTATTTGTCAATATTACTTCACCTATTCAAGCATATGTTTCTAAAGTTAAAGCAAATAATGGTATTATTATTAAGTCTAATTATCAAAATATGGACTTTTCACGTATCAATTTCTATAATATAAATAGCGTTGATATTACCAAAAGACCAAAAGTTAAAATAAGATTCTCTTCTTTTAGAAAGGATTAATCATGAGAAAATTAGTATTTATTGCTGTGATTTTTCTACTTTTATTAAGCATAGGTTGCGACAAGAATGGCAAGACCGTTATAGCTCAAGTCAATAATGATATTTTAACACTTGAAGATTTTCAAAATAGCATGCCTAAAATGGAATATGAAAAATTGACCAAAGAAGAAAAAAGAGACTTGATTAATAATTGGATCGAGCTCACTCTGATCGCACAAAAAGCCGATGAAGATGACCTCTTGAAAGATAATAGCATTATTAAATTTAAAATAGAAAATGCAAAGAAGAAGATTAAAGCAAATGCATATATTAATAAACATTTACAAACAATTAAAGTCTCTGAAGAAGAATTGTTTAATTATTATAGATTACACCGTGGTGACTATAAAAGTAATTCAGTAGCTTATAAAGTTCAGAGAATTTATTTTAAAAATCAAGAAGATATGAATAGAGTAAAAAGCATGCTTGACTCTCAAGAAATACTATTTACACCCGCTGCAATGAAGTATTCTGAAGAAGGTATTGGCGCTTATGGCGGATATATGTCCGAATCAATTACTGCTGATGGTACTTATGCAAATATCTATGATGTAGTAAAATCGCTTGAAAAATATAAATATACAACAATGCCCTATTCAAATGGCTATATTATCGTTAGATACTATGATGAAGTAGAAGTCGAACAAGAAACATCGTTTGATGATGCAAAAGAAGAAATCAAAAGTATTATACGTAATGAAAAAAGAATACAAATTTATAATAACATGATTAAAAGTATTAAAGCTGAATCAAATATCATATCATCATTTTGAGGAAATCTATGAAAAAACTCTTTATTTCAATAATAATTATCGTCTCTATCTGCTCACTTTTCGCTAAAAAAAGTGACTATATCATCGCTAAAGTTGCTAAAGATATCATTATGAAATCAGACCTACAAAGACAAATATTCCAAATGAAAAATGCTAATATGTGGAATGATGAAATGACCGTAGCAGACGTGTTGGAAGATATGATTGTAGGAAAAATTATCCTTGCCAGAGCTAAAGAAGTAGGAATTAAACCTGATGAAAATAAAATTAGAAACATCGTTGATACACAAATTAAGAATATCAAAGCAAAATATCCCGATGAATCAACCTTTTACAGCGATCTTCGTCAGGCAAATATGACCGAAAGCGATTTAAAACAGTATTATTTTGATACAATTAATGAACAACAACTACAAAATCAACTCGTGCAAACGCATATAAATAAGAATATACAAGTGAGCGATAAAGAAGTTGAGAGCTATTACAGTGAACATAAAGATGAAATAATCAATCAATATAAAGTCTACAAAATATCATTGCTCTTGAGAAATGTCTCAGCAAGTAAAGAGACAATTGATAATGCTTTTGCTGAAATTACAAAAGTAAAGAATAGACTCAAAGCTGGCGAAGATTTTAAAACTGTAGCAAAAGAAATTAGCCAATGCCCAAGCGGTCAAAGTGGGGGAGACTTGGGTTGGTTTAGTAGAGGAATGATGGTGAAAGAATTCGAAAATGCTGCCTTTAAACTTAATATTGGGGAGATTTCTGATATAGTTAAAACAGATTTCGGTTATCATATTATTCAATTAGACGATAAAAAAGGCAATGAAATTAGAGCGAGCCATATTCTCATACTAACCACCCCAAATGAAGACGATTTTGAGCGTGAAAATGAGTTTATGGAGGGTATTTATAATAGACTCAACAGTGGAGAAGATTTCGCTGAACTTGCAAGAGAATATTCACAAGATAAAGAAACTAGTATGAATGGTGGCTTTTTAGGTAATTTTACTGAACAAGAGTTCCCTGAATTATTCAGAGAAGAAATCGCACAAATTGAAGATAATAGCTTTTCGCTAGTTATTCAACATGATAATACCTTTTATATTTTTCAAAAAAGCGAATTAAATAATGAGCAAGACTTTTTTACCACATATAAAGAGCTCACTCAGAGAATTTTGATTAATAAAAAGCAAAATGAAAACGCTAAGAACTGGATAGAACAAGTGAAAAAAGAATACTATATCCATATTTTTGAGGATAGATTGAATGAATTTATTGAAGAAATTAATAGAACAAACTAATACTTATTTATCGACCTTATTTGGTATAGGTTATATACCCTTCATGCCAGGTACTTTTGGTACATTGGCAACCGCTATAATGTGGTTTTTAATCCCTGACTATATCTTCTATAATAGTACCGAAAAGACAATTTATATCTTCGAATACGCTATTATGAGCGGAATAGTCGCAGTATTATTCCTTTTAGGAGTTTATCTGACAGGACAGGCTGAAAAACAGTTGGGAAAAGATAATGGAAAAATCATCTTTGATGAGCTTGTCGGATACCTTGTAGCAGTATTGTTTTTACCCAAAACATTGATGATATGCATCTATGCTTTTGTCTTGTTTAGAGTCTTTGATATCGCCAAACCTTATCCAATTAGAAAATCTCAAAACCTTAAAGGCGGCTGGGGCGTGATGATTGACGATGCCATTGCGGGCCTATTTGCCAATGCTTTAATGCAGATTTTGATTTTAATATATCCAAACTTTTTTAAATAAAATAAAATGAAATAGGAGAAATAATGAACACATTAATATTAGCACAAGCGCAGGCGCAAGCAGCACCACAACAGAGTATTTTCGGTATGTTAATACCATTTGCTTTGATGTTTGTTGTTATTTATTTTTTTATAATTAGACCACAATCAAAGAAACAAAAAGAACACGCAGCAATGCTTAATGCACTCGAAATCAACGATAAAGTTATTACTAACAGCGGTATTATTGGGATCGTAGTTAATATTAAAACAGACAAAAATATCATCGTTTTGAGAGTAGACGATACAAGTGGCGCTCGCATTGAATTTCAAAGAAGCGCTATTTCAGGAAAAATAGTCAATGAATAGAAAACCAAAGATACTGCCAATACGCATCTACGGCGATAAAGTATTAAGCCAAAAGGCAGAACCAGTCGAGCAAATTACACCTGAAATTGCCGAATTTATCGAAGATTTGACACATACTATGTATGAAAAAGATGGGGTAGGGCTGGCTGCACCTCAAGTAGGCGTATCATTGCGTATCTTTGTCGTTGACACTAAATGGACGACAGAAGATAAAAGAAAACCTTTAGTCTTTATTAACCCTGAATTTATCACGATGGAAGAGAGCGAAACGAATGAAGAAGGCTGCTTGAGTTTTCCAAATATCTTTGAAAAAGTGACCCGATTTAAGTATGTAAAGATTAAAGCAAGAAATGAGAAGTGGGAAGAAGTGATCTATGAAGGCGAAGAGCTGTTTGCAATCGCTTTACAACATGAGTATGATCACTTAAATGGGGTTTTCTTTATCGATAAAATACCACAAATTAGAAAATTAATTATAAGAAAACAGCTAAAAGAACTCGAATCTACTACCGAAGAAAATGGGATTAATATAAGAAATGATTAAAAAGATAGGGTTTGTTGGCACACCTCAATTCGCTGTGCCTTCTCTATTGGCTCTGATTAAAAGCCAGTATCAGCCTACTATTATCATAACTCAACCCGATAAACCAAAAGGACGTAAATTAGTATTAACTGCACCACCTGTCAAGAATATCGGCATGGAATACGGCATAGAAGTCTTACAACCAGAAGATATCAATTCAGACGAGATGATAGAATTGTTAAAGTCGCTCGATTTAGACATCATTGTCACTATCTCTTATGGTGGTTATATCGGTAGAGAAATCAGGAAAATGCCTAAGTTTGGGGTGATTAATATTCACCCTTCTTTGCTGCCACTGTACAGAGGAAGTACTCCTATTCAGGCGGCACTTCTGCACGGTGATCAGACAACAGGAATAGCTATCTTCAAACTTAATGCACAGATGGATGCGGGTGCAATCCTCTATCAAAAAAGATATGAAATAGCTGAAGAATGGAACTTTACACAATTAGATGATATACTTGCAGAGCATGCAGGTGAAGATCTGATTAAATTCTTGAATCTGATAGATAAAATGAAGACTTTAGAAGATTATAATGCTATACAAATAAGGCAAGATCATGATAAAGCGACACTTACAACAAAGGTTTCCCGTGAAACATTTCAAATAGATTGGCAACAGACTTGTAAAAATATCCATAACTTTGTCCGTGCTTATAGTGAAGTGCCTGCCGCATATTCTATACTAAATGATAAAGAAATAAAGATAATTAGAACGCAGATGTCTGAAAACAAATCTACATTACCTATTGGAACTATTACTGACATTGTTAAAAATAGTCACTTTTCAGTCGCAACGACGGATTATGACCTGCATATCCTTGAAGTAAAGAACCCAGGTAAACCAGTAATGAGCGCTGCCAGTTTTATTAATGGTGCACGCTTAAAGATAGGGGATAGCTTTGGCAATTGATCTCGAAATAAATACAAAAGGAAAAGAATTATTCCTCTCCTTGGCTACGATTAGCTTGATTATCATCATGGGGATCACTACCCTATTATGGTACTTTATTTCGCCACGGTTACATGAAATCAATACTTATCTTGCTAAATCAGTTTTGACTTTACTACGCATATTCTACTTACTCATTATCAGTGGAATCATCTTCCTGTATATCACTTGCTTTCTTGAAAAGGTATTTAAATTTGCACTGCCTATCGTGAGAATAAGTATCAATTTTCTATTTCCTATAACTGTGCTTTTAGGTAAAATCCTAACTATTCCTAAAGATAAGATTCGCAATTCTTATGTCTATGTTAATAATTCCTTCATTAAGGCTTACAAAAAACAATATGCACCACATGAAATCTTAATCCTCTTGCCACATTGTTTACAAAATATAGAATGCAAAATTAGAATTAATTATAATATCGAGAACTGTGTGCATTGTGGAAAATGCGATATCTCTGACTTGGTAAACCTCGCACAAAAGTATAAGGTAAATATCGCTGTCGCTACTGGTGGAACTTTGGCAAGAAGAATTATTATCAAAACACGACCTAAACTCATACTTGCTGTTGCATGTGAAAGAGATTTGGTTGACGGCATGTTGGATGTATTTCCTATCCCTGTTTATGGATTATTAAACGAAAGACCCGAAGGTCCATGTATCAATACAAGAGTAAAAACAGAAATATTAGAGAAAGTTTTAAGTAAAATTATAAGGAGAGAGATATGAGAAAAATAGTTTTATTAACTATCTTGCTTTTTGCAGCAACTTTATTTGCTGAAAGAATTCAAGAAGCAACCATTCCAACTGCTGGAATATTGACACGTGGCGAAGCAAAGATTGCCAATAAAATCTACAAAGATAATGGAATGATTATTGGAGCAAGTGTAGGATTATTCGACAGCTTTATGTTTGGCTTCTCATATGGGGGAGAGGAACTTGTCGGAGAAAATAAACCTCAATGGCATAATCGTGTAGAATTCAATGCTAAATTCAGAGTAATCAATGAGACAGAAAAGTGCCCAGCAATAGCTATCGGTTTTGATAGTCAAGGCTATGGAAAATACAATAAAACAAATAATAGATACGATATCAAATCACGTGGCTTTTATGGCGTAGTCTCCAAGAACTTTAATATGCTCGGACTCTTAGGAATCGATGGTGGATTGAACTACTCTTTAGAAAAAGATGATAAAGACAAAGATCTAAATCTATTTGTTGGTGCTTACAAAACTATAGGAAAAAGTCTCACTGTAATGGCAGACTATGATTTGGCTTCTAATGATAATGGAACTCATGAATTGAATGGTATAGATAAAGGCTATTTAAATGCTGGTGTGGAATTGCAAATCAATGAACAACTATCTCTCAAGGTTATTGCACAAGATTTACTAATTAATAGACCTAATGCTGAGAGTTTCAATCGCTCTATACAAATCAATTATCGTTGGAACTTTTAGGAGAGATCATGGAAAGATTTAAGTTTGGAAAGATCAATATTATCTTATTTATCCTGGCAATTATCATGCTCATTGTAGGATATATTATCCTCAAAACTGGCGATCGTAGCATATCAACTGTACTGCTTGTCTTAGGTTATTTGGTCTTTATACCCGCTGCATTTTTAATTAAAACAAAATGACTGAGATTAAGTTTAGTGATATTTTTCACAATATAGAGAAATTCAAGCTCATAACTAAAAGCATAGTTCAAGGTTTTATCACTGGGAATCATAAATCTCCCTTATATGGATTTAGTGTAGAGTTTTCTGAGCATCGACCTTATATTAGTGGAGATCCTGTTGACTCTATTGATTGGAAATTGTTCGCAAGAACAGATAAATATTATATCAAACGATATGAAGATGAGACCAATGTGCGTGTTTATATCGTGCTTGATCACAGCAAGTCAATGCAATTTTCATCTGAGAAAAGCAATTCCGATAAGCTCAATTATGGTAAGCTGGTAACTGCAACTTTATCTTATTTAGCATTGAAACAAAAAGATGCAGTCGGACTTTTTACTATTAATAATAAGATTACTTCGTATTTACCTGCCAAGTCAAAAGCTAATTGGATTGATCAGATTCTGAACAACCTTAATGTGACAGATACTGTAGGGGAGACTTCACTCAGCGAATGCTTACATGAGATTGCCGAAAAGATACAAAAGCGCAATATGATTATAATCATCTCTGACTTTTTAGACGAGACAAAAGAATTAAACTCAGCACTCAGGCATTTGAAATATAATATGAATGATGTGATTTTGATTAATATTAATGATCAAAAAGAGCTCAGTTTGGATTATAAGAGTTTAATTGAAATGCATGATCTTGAGACAGGTGAAGTTTTGAATATTAATGCATCTGAGATTAGAAATGATTACATTAAGTTTCTGCAGGAGCATTATAAAAGTATTGAAGATGCAACTTATCAGTTGAAATACGATTATATAGACTTTCAAACCAACCAGGATTTCACCAAGGTATTGTCTTCTTTTCTACATCGTAGAAATAATATGCAGTAAAGATTGAGTTTTAGAGATACTCTTTTAAACCTTGCTCTTCGATTTGCTTAACAATCTCTTTTACTTTTTCTGATGCTTCAATAGGTAAAATCAAAATCGCATCTTCTGTTTCAGTTACAATAAGATTATCAACATCTATACAGCAAACCAGTTTCTTACTGACGATGAGATTATTCTTCGAATTAATCGCAATATGTTTATTAGGAATATAGTTTTGATCATCATCTTTATCAACTACTTCATGTAGTGATTTCCATGAACCGATATCGCTCCAATTCAAATTGAGTGGAAGAACAAGTCTGTTTTCTGCTTTTTCCATGATAGCGATATCAATAGGGATTCTTGGGAGCTTTTTATAAAGGGATCGAATCTTATAAAAGTTTTCACTCTTATACTCAAGCCGTTTTATTTCTTCTAAGATAGTATAACCTTCAGCATAATTCTTTTGGAAGGAGCTGATTATTGTCTTTAAGGTCCAAAGAAAGATTCCACAATTCCAAAAGTACTCTCCTGTGCTAATAAACTCTTGAGCTAAAGCAAGATTTGGCTTTTCTTTGAATTGTTTCACATGAAACACTGAGTTGCTAACTTCTTGACCTGCATGTATATAACCATAGCCAGTTGCAGGATATGTAGGTGTTATTCCAAAGATAATATGATTGTTTTCTTTAGCAAAACTCTCTCCGAGCTTTATTTTTTGACTAAACTCATCTAAGTCATCGATAAGGTGATCTGAAGGCACGATCAAAAGCGTTTCATCCGACTCATATAGCGTGTTCAGGTAGTTCACAGAATAGCCAATACAAGCTGCTGTATTCATTGCATAAGGTTCGATAATAACATTCTTTTTTTCTAATAGTGGGAGATGTTCATGCACCATCTTTCTTTGATCGATAGTGGTGATGACATAAATATCTTCTGTCTTAATAAACTTATTAAGTCGCTCGAAAGTCAATTGTATCAGCGACTTATCTCCAAATAGTCTTAAATACTGTTTTGCTTTATTCTTTCTACTGAGGGGCCAAAACCGTGTTCCAGCGCCGCCAGCCATGATTAAGCCGATCATTTTATTCTCCTTAGGGTTTTACTATTTTTGTCCCAGCAGGGTAAGAATATTGCGGGATCTTTATAGCAGATTTTTCTGAGAAGGTATTTTGTTTGAATTTTAATAATACTTTATTATTCAGATTATCTTTATAAGAGATGCTTTTGATTAATGTACGTTTAAAATCAAAATCAATGGTCAAAAAATCGATATATTCACTTAGTGATGGTATGACTATATCGAAGGGATTATCTTTCGATTTTAGCGTGTATTTGAGGCTCGCATTTTTGGCAAAAATAGACAGTGGATTAAAATTAGGGAATTGATCTGCAGAAATCTGGTATGCTGTCTTAATTGAAGAGTCGTACATGACGATAGTATTATTTGAAAATTTAATAAACTGATGATGAGGTTTATCAAAGACAATCAGAAAATCATTATTCTCTCGGTAAAGTGTGCCATAAGATTTCAGGCTCGTTTTTTGTGCCTCAAAGTAATTATCTTGTTCTATTTTAATTTGAAAGTATGCGCTATTTTGATATTTAAGTAAAACCATATCTATATCATTTTTTGTATAGGCAAAAGATAGTGTGCAAATAAAAAGGAATAAGCTAAGATTAATTATCTTGATTAAATTCTGTCGCATCCAGGTCCTCCATACTCATTAATACTTCGCGTGGTTTGCTTCCCACATGTGGTCCGACGACTTGTGCGCGTTCGAGCAAGTCGATCAGTCGTCCAGCCCGTGCATATCCAATTTTAAAATGTCTTTGAAACATAGACACAGATGCAGAGTTGGCAGCCACGACGAGCCTTGCAGCTTCAGGGAATAAATCATCGTCATATTCAAATTCATCGATATTGCTCAATTCAGGCTTTGTCATTTCTATCATATTCATGGGTTTAGGCTGAGTCTTCAGATATTCCACTAATGTTTCGATCTCTGAATCTGAAATATAAGCGCCATGTATTCTTTCAGGGTTTGCTTTACCAGGCGGCAAGAAGAGCATATCGCCACGTCCGAGCAGTTTTTCAGCGCCCATTGAATCTAAAATCACGCGGCTATCCACTTTTGAAGATACACGAAAAGCGATTCTCGCTGGGAAGTTTGCTTTAATTACACCCGTAATAACTTTAATCGAAGGTCTTTGAGTTGCGAGTATCAGATGAATACCGATTGCTCTTGCCATTTGCGCCAGGCGGGTGATAGGCATTTCTATTTCACGTCCTGCGGTCATAATCAAGTCGGCAAATTCATCAACGATAAGCACAATATAGGGTAGTTTATGAATGACTGCTTCTTCTGTCCCAAATTGCTCATTGATTTTTTGATTATAGCCATCTATATCACGCACTTTAAATTCTTGCAGCAGCTCATATCGTCGTTCCATTTCATAGACAGCCCAGTTTAATGCGGTCATAGCGTCGTCAGGGTCAATCACCACATTTTGGATCAAGTGCGGTATTCCTTCATAGCCAGAGAGTTCAATTCTTTTTGGATCGATTAAGACGAGTCGTACCTCATCGGGGCTGGTATTGAAGAGAATAGATCCGATGATAGTATTAATGCACACGCTTTTTCCTGCGCCTGTTGCGCCTGCGATCAATAAGTGCGGCATTTTGGCGAGATTCGTCACAATTGGTCGTCCAGCGATATCTTTACCCAGTCCAATACTGAGTATGGAGCTATCTTTTTCAGCAGCGTCCGAGAGTAAGACATCTCTGAGATAGATCACATCTGAGTGTTTATTTGGTATTTCTATGCCGATGAGTCCACGTCCAGGGATTGGAGCTTGCACGCGAATACTTTTTGCTTTTACTGCGAGAGCCAAGTCATCTGCCAATGAGACAAATCTATTTACTTTGATGCCAGGCGCTGGTTGTAGCTCATATTGTGTGATGATCGGACCGATATTGACATTCACAACTTTTGCCTCAATATCAAATTCAGCCAATTTATTTAAGAGTATCTGACATGTTTGATTGATTTCTTCTTGCAGAGCGGCTTTATCTATCTTTTTGGTATTATTTTCAGTTTTAAGTAAAAAGTTCTCTATTTTTGGTTTCACATAAGCCAATTGGTTATCATGTTCGAGATCTGCTTCAGGCTCTTTATTTATTGCTTTTGCTTTTTTAAATTCTTTTTGTGCCTCTGCTTTATTTTCTTCATTGAGGAAGTTTATCCCTACATTTTCTTCTTCTTTTTTAGTGATTATCTCAAAAGGTTTTTCTTCATTAATTGTCGTGATCTGTTCGTTTTTCAGATTAGCATTTTGCAGGGGTTTTTCGGTCTTTTCAAACAGCTTTGCCAGGAGCATTTTCACTCGATGAATACGTAGAAAAACAGTCAGTGCGATAAATAAAAATAGTGTGTTTATTAAAATAGCGCCTGTTTTATTGAGCAAGCCCAAGAGAAAGTTGGTATAAGTCTTATAAATAATGGAATAATCTTGATTATAATCAAAATAAAATGAATAAGCGATAGTAAAAAAAGACGTAATTATCAGATAAATGCTTGCTCTTTGTATTCTTGGCTGTTTGAAGAGCAGTTTATTAATCCCGAAGATAAAAGAGAGTGAGTACAGACAGAGGCTGAATGCTTGTCCAAAGAGGTAAAAAGAGAGCCAAGCAAAGAAGACACCGATATACCCACAGTAATTGCTCGCAGGCGGGTATTTATGCATAAAGAGATCGACTATACTAAAAGGAAATTCTTTAAAAGTCGCTATATCTGTTTCCAACTTTGTTGTGGTGGTAATATTAGAAATAATCAGTATGACATTGAAAAACAGTATTATACTAAAAACAATATAGTACTCTACATTATGTTTTTTCTTCTCTACTTTTCTTTCTTTAGACATTAAATCTCACATTAATAATATCGCCATCTTGCACGACATACGTTTTGCCTTCGAGTCGAAAGAGTCCTTTTTCTCTGATTGCTTTTTCTGAGCCATAAGTTTTGAAGTCATTATAATTAAAGGTTTCTGCTCTGATAAAGCCTCTTGCCAAGTCAGAGTGTATCTTACCTGCAGCTTCGAGTGCGGGGTCACCTTTATTGATTGTCCAAGCGCGCACTTCATCTGTACCGACGGTAAAAAAGCTGATCAGTCCGAGTGTTGCATATGCTGCTTTGATAAAGACATTTATTGCAGAGTCTTTGATATTCATATCATCCATAAACATCTTTGCTTCTTCTTCGTCGAGCTTACCCAATTCCATTTCAAATTTACCAGCGAACTCGATATATTCGCCAAAGTTTTTCAATTCATTGATGACATTATCATTTTGAAAGAGATTATTTTCATCTGAGTTTAAGACGATTAGGATAGGTTTTAGGCTGAGAAATTGAAAGCCCCGTATGCTTTTTTGTTCATCGTCATTTAATTCGATACTTGAAATAGGCTTGATCTCATTAAGCGTCTCGATAATTCTTTTGAGGACACTTTCTTCCAATTGCAGAGCGGGTGTTTTTATTCCTCTTTTATAGCCGAGCTCAATCTTTTCTAACCTTTTCTCTGCGGAGATCAGGTCAGAGAGGATGAATTGTTCATAGATAGCCTTGAAGTCTTTTACTGGGTCGGCTTTATGATACGTTTCATCGAGAATTGTATCGGCAAAGTTTCTCAAAACAATAGCCAGTGCATCGGTGTTTTTGAGCAAGGTCATAGAGTTACTACTGAGGAATTGATGGTCTTGGCTATCTTCTGCCATAGCAGGGAAGTCGATGAATTCTATATTAGCATAGATAGTGCTTTTTGGCTTATATATATCAGACAAGTGTTTTATACGTTCGTCAAAGACTTGCACGGCGCCCAAGTTTGGTTCGCTTTTTTGGTCATATAAACTTGTATCTGCTTCGAGTTTTGTAAGAGCATTAAATATTGTTGTTTTTCCGGATTTAGGTAGTCCGCTTATTCCTATTTTCATTTTTCTTCCTTAGAGGTTTATTTAGTGGTATTCTTGATGTTTTTTTTACGAGGTAGAGTATTTCAGCAGGGGTAAGATAGCGCCACATTCCAGTGGGAATATTATCTAAGGTGATATCTCCTATCTGTACACGTTTTAATTTTGTAACTTCGTGTCCCAGTGCTTCGATCATGCGTCTAATTTGTCTATTTCTACCTTCGGAGATGGTCATTTTTAGTTCGCAGTATTTATCGCCGACTTTTTTCATAAAGACTTGTGCAGGGAGAGTTATTTTACCATCGATGATTATACCATCGCGCAGTTTTTGCACTTCATCATGAGTAAGCATGGCATTTACATGGACAAAGTATGTCTTTTGCATCATATACTTTGGGTGTGTGATTTTGTATGCGAGGTCTCCGTCATTGGTGAGCAAAAGCAGTCCTTCCGAGGCATAGTCGAGTCTACCGACGGGATCGAGCTTTAGTGCAAATTCAGGTAAAAGCTTGTATATTGTTTTGCGATCAAATTCATCTTTTTTTGTCACAATATAATTAGGTGGTTTATTCAAGAGGATAAAGATCTGTTCATTATCGGGTTTTACTCTTTTATTTTTATAGAGTACTATATCTTCTTCGGGGTTTATTTGTTTTCCGAGGTCTGTGCAAATATCGCCATTAATTTTGATATCGCCATTGAGTATAAATTCTTCGACTTTGCGTCGTGATCCTAATTGGCATTCAGCCAAAAACTTATTAATTCTCACCAGTTCTCCAATGTATTTTTAATAATATCATCAAAAAGATTACTTAATATCTTATTGATAGCCTCTTCTTCTGTTTTTTCGACATTAATATTATCAGAAGTGGGGTTATAAGTTCGAGTAAGAAGTAAGTTTTTGTTTGCATAAATCTCATTATTTAGTTTTAAATCGTAAAAAGTGACAGAAAAAAGTATTTGAATTTGATATTCTTCTACACTGCCCGCATTATCATACGAGAATATTCTTTTACGAAAGTCTAAAATTTCGCCTCTCAGCTCTGCATCAGGATTTTGGGTATTAATCTTCAGTCGCCCATCTTTCATAAAGGCGTTTACCAGGCTATTCTGAGCGTCTTGCCCAAGGGTGTATTCTACGGTTTTATTCTCAAAGGGCTGGACGAGAATAGTCTTCAAATGTGGGTATTCGCTGGTATAAACTGAGTAAGAACATCCACTTAAAAATAGTAATAATAAAAATAAATAATAAATTCTCTTGACCATAGAATATAAAATAATAATAATAGTTTTAATGTCAAGAAATTGTTTTAATATCTGCTGAAAAAATAATCGCAGTGGCGTATTATTTATGTATCAATCACCCCCTTTGCGGCTATTTTATTATATCTCACACAAAAGATAATAATACGATAATACTTAACTGAGCGATCAAATACGTACATTTTGTGTTTGATAAGAGACAAGCAAAGATAAGATCGAAAAAAAAGTATTGCCATATTCTCCTGATAATTGCGACAGTAATAACAGGCGTTGGCTCTTCGCACAAATAGCTTTTGCTTTATTCTATCTATCATATTTTGTGATTTACTAAAATTCTCTTAAAAAAGGTATTGACAATTTTTATCAGCTATGATATCTTTGCACCAATATGATAAAATGGAGTATATTATGAGAACAAAGCTTATTATTCTGTTTATCTTGCTCAGCGTGATGCTGACGGCAAACCTGTATGGAATTAAAGAGATGAAGGCACGTCAGATTGAGCCACCTGGTGGGAGAGAGCTTTTTTTATCCAATCCAGAGGATGGCGGTTTGGTAATCTATACCACCATACCCAATTTACGTTTTGATTCAAATATGAACAGTATCGTAAAGATTGATGATATGTCATTGGATGGGAAGTACAAGTTGTATTTAAAGCCTATGCGTAATCAGATTATTATTATCAAGTCGGTTGGTTATGTTGAGTGTCGTATCCAAATTAGTAATCTGCAAGCGCAAGAGGGCAGATACTATGCTTTAGAGGATATTAGCGAAGAAGCAGGAATAGGAAATTCTGTGCCTGTGATCTTCAATGTCAAGCCTGCAGACGCAACTATCCTCGTAGGAGAAAAGACATTTAAATCTGGTGAGCCGCAGCCATTAGCCCTGGGTAGGCATCAGGTAAAGATAAGCCAGGAGGGCTATAAGAGTTTACAAGAGGTGATCGAAGTAAGCGAAACGAGTATTTTATTTAACTATGATCTCAAGCAGATAGATGTTGTTTTGGTGACGGTTAGTAGCACGCCAGATGAGGCAGATATCTATGTCGATAATGTGAATAAGGGGAAATCACCACGTACTTTTTATATCTATCCTGGCACTTATAATGTCAAAATACATAAGGATAATTATCTGGAAGTAGCAGGGACCATAGATGTGACAGAAAAAGGCACAAACTCATTCAGTTATCGCCTGACCAAGAACACGGGATATTTGAGTATCAGTGTAAAACCAACAAATGCTCAGGTTTATTTGAATAATGAATTAAAAAGTTCTTATAGCAAAATGGAATTGAGCCCTGGTTTTTATAAAATGGAGGTAAAGGCAGAATCTCATGTGAGCTTTACCGAAACAGTTGAAGTAAAGCTTGGCGAGACGCTGACAAAATCAATCACCCTCACTCCTAAATACGGAGAATTGATGTTCTTGGTAAATCCCAATACAGCAACTATTGAGATCTCACAAAATGGCAAGGTGATCAAAACTATCACTGGTTCACAGATCGTCAGAGACTTGCTTGAAGGTAATTATGATATTACTGCTAATGCCAGCGGATTTAAATCATATAAAGGGAAATTTAATATCAGAGACCAAGAGAGAACAGAGCATAATATTGAGATGCAAAAGGGCTCAGATACGCCTGCTAATATTGAGACACAAAAAGGTTCAGATATCCCTGCTAATATGGTCTTTGTTGAGGGTGGGACATTTCAAATGGGGTCAACAAGTGGATATTCAGATGAAAAGCCAGTGCACTCTGTTACAGTCTCTTCCTTCCTTATCGGTAAATATGAGGTGACACAAAAAGAGTGGCAAAGTGTAATGGGCAATAATCCATCTTATTATAAGGGTGATAATCGCCCTGTGGAGAAAGTAACTTGGTACGATGCTGTCGAGTATTGTAATAAATTGAGTAAAAAAGAGGGTTTGACCCCCGTTTATACGATCAATGGCAATAATGTGACTTGTAATTGGTCTGCCAATGGTTATCGTTTGCCCACTGAGGCTGAATGGGAGTATGCTGCTCGAGGAGGCAATAAGTCTAAGGGTTATACATATTCAGGTTCAAATACTGTAGGTAATGTCGCTTGGTATGAGAGTAATTCTGGTAGCCAGACTCATGATGTAGGTACAAAAGCGACATTACCTACAGTATTTGAACCTGAATATGTATAACCCTTAGACTTATTCAGGTTCA
>JAKPKU010000049.1 GCA_029553545.1 Candidatus Cloacimonadota bacterium | reverse complement strand
ATCAAAGCCATTACGAGCCACACGCTCAGCATATGCCTTCTTAAGTTCTTGTAATAATTCTGCAACCTTGTATTCCTTCATATTGGAATCTTCAATCGCAATAACTGGACAGAAATTCAAGAATTTTCCTAATGTAATCTCAGCTACTGGGTTAGTTGAACCTGCACGAGCTGATAATTGAACAGACTCTGCAACCATCTTTAATGTTCTATCTTGAGCAAAATCAAAGACAAAGCATTCCTCTTTTATCTTACCATTAATATTTGCTGGAGTTTGAACTCTAAAGATTGTTTGTAGATATTGAGATGCAGCAGTTGAATAAGTACCTGCAAGCATTAAAACAGCAGTCCATTCAGGTACTGAAACACCTGTCGTTAATCTTCCACAAGAAAGAGTAATAGTATAAGTTGTATCAGGATTATCAGTCATTGCTTTCTTAACCGCTTTTAATGCATCAGTTGTATCAATTTCTTCATCTCCATCGCCTGCAACATTTACGATGGTAAAGTTTTTGAAGATGTGATGATTTTTTAAAAGTGCTGATAGTGCCTTAGCCTCTCTGACTCCTGGAACTACCCAAAGCGAATGCCTAAAAAAGTTTCTATATTCATTGGTAGAGAAAGGATAATTTGTTGTTTCATCCTTCTTACATATTAAATCTAAGAAGGCTTTTATATCTTGCTCGTGAACAAAATCTCCTTTTGAAACTCCTTTCGGAATAGGCTTACCATCTTTCTTTATATCACCAGTCCATAGTCTAAAAAACTCTCTAAAGTTGAATGCTTTATCCATAACATCAATGTATACAGGTAAACTTTTCTCAAGGTGATATGTAAAGATATTCATGCGAGGTAATTCTTCATAAGGGTTTGAATCACCAAAGTGATATTTGTCCCATGTTGTTTTTGCCTCTTGCTCCATGATGTAATCCCAAGTATAGATACTTTCTTGCTCAAAATCAGTTAAGATATTAAATGGAGTACCAGAAAGTTCTAGAACATAAGTTTTATAAGTGTCATTTTTATCTTCTTTGATTACTGCTTGAAGAACATTTTTACCAAGTTCTGTCTTAGTGCCCTCATGAGCCTCGTCAACTACGACAAAATCCCAGTCGGTTTTGAAAATGTCATCATTCTTATCGAAATTACCGCCAACTTTATCAGAACCTCTTAAGTCTTGCATAGAAGCAAAATAGACAAAGTTATTGTCATGCTTTAATAAATCACTAATTGTCTTACCTTTAGTCTTAGAACCAAAGAAATAATCTGATTTATCATAGAATATTTTTCCAAAATCCTCGAACCAACCATCACTAACAACTGGACGATGGGTAATGATAATTGTTCTCCTAAATCCCATTTGTTTAGCAACTTCAAGAGCAGTTAATGTTTTACCAAAACGCATCTTTGCATTCCAA
>JAKPKU010000041.1 GCA_029553545.1 Candidatus Cloacimonadota bacterium | reverse complement strand
ATTTTCGTTAGGAACACTTGTGTTATTTAGCCTAAATGTTTCAATTAATTCTTTAATGCTTATAGCCTTTTCAAACTTATTGTCTTTATAAACTAGAGCGAACCACTCATCGATGACTGGAATTGATTTTCTATTAAAAACTGTTCCAGAAACAATATAAATAGTTCTCTTACCATTTGATTTGAATCCTAAAACAGGGGCTTCACCTCTACCAAACAAAAGTCCAATCTTATCGTTTACCCAGTTAAAGATTGGGTGAAGCTTCCATAAGTATTGAGCTGACGGCCATGCATCTTCAGACATACTGTTTTGCATACATCTCACCATTTCACTCATGATAAAGTTCTTATCTGGGCTGAGTTTTAACTTATCATCGCTCGGGAATGTCTCATCAGGGAGTGATGCTTTTAATCTTCTTTTGATTTCATCAGTAAGATTCAATTCAACGCCTTGCACCGTTGATAATTCTCTGAGTTTATATCTATCTGATTCTTGTAATGTTCCCATCGCAAGTTTTAAATAATCTAAATCTTTAAATAATGTTTCGATATTAACTGTTTCTACCGGTTTAACATCATCTTCGTTTGGTGCCATTAAAAGTTCGTATGGATTGAATTCTTCTGATGAGGAATCTAAAGATTCAGCAAACTTCTCTGCATCTTCACCACTTTCAATAGCAGCTGCTGTTTCTTGCTCCTCTTCTTCAATATTGAACTTACCCATCAATAGAGCTGGATCACCAATATTCCTATATGCTTGTTCCTCTTTGTGAATGAGAATTTGCATGATGCGCGTATCGCCATTAATCTTTGCGTTTTCGCTTTGAATAAGGAAATATCTAATGTCTGGTTTTATTTTTTGTCCATATCTATCAATTCTTCCGTTTCTTTGTTGGAAGACCATTAATGACCACGGGATATCAAAATGAATTAATCTATGTGATAAATAATGCAAGTTAATGCCTTCAGAAGCAACATCAGATGCAACTAAAATTCGAATGGGTGATTCTTTTCTGCCAAAATCATCCACCACCTTTTGCTGTTCGACGTCTGACATACCGCCATACATTTCTTGAATAGCGTTCGCAGGCATTTTTAAATCTTTGCGAAGTTGATTTGCTAACCATTTCATGGTCTCGATGCGTTCTGTAAAGATAACGATTCTATCTTCTGGGTTGTTTTTATCCCATCCATAGGCCTTGCTAGTTACTAAAGTAAGGAGTTCTTGATATCTAGAAAAATCTTCTGCGTGGATGTCCTCTAATAAGTGCTTTAGTTTCTTTAAGGTTTCAATATCAATAAAATTGCCCTCACCATATTTAGCAATTAATTTATGCAATCTTTCATCAATACTTTTAATACACGCAGCAGGAGAGGAGAACATAGCCTTTTCTAAGCTTGTTTTAAATAATGTTCCTTTGCCCTGTGTGTTGCCTTTATCCATTTCTAGTTTCATGTCCGCAAAGTAATCAAAAACAAGTTCTTCAAACATAGAGGCATGACATTTTTGAATATTCACCTCTCTATCCTTGAAAGATGAAGTCAGTTG
>JAKPKU010000037.1 GCA_029553545.1 Candidatus Cloacimonadota bacterium | reverse complement strand
CCCTTATAATAAAAAAGGAGATTTTTATGGCAAAGGAACACTTACAATTTAAAAGCATACTAAACCTAATAGGTGGAATAATCGTACTTTTATTAGCTTTTATTGCACCAAACTACATACTTAATATGTTTAAACCTGAAGTTGTTGATGCTTTGGTATCTACAAATCAAACCTTGACAGCTTTTGTATTGTTTTTCATCACTCTTGCTGTTGTGATTATTTCAGGTTTATTGATTGCATTTATTAATAAAAACCAAGACAAAATTGCTCTCAAGCTTATTGGTATCATTGGTCTAATAATAATGGCAGCAGCTCCATCTTTAGTTATTTTAGTAGATAGCTCTTTCGAAACCTTAGGTATTATGTATTTTATAGCGCTGATAGTAGCGGTCGGCTCATGGGCAGGCTATGCTTTAATAGTAAGCTTTATCCATAAAGTCAGACGTTCTCAATGAAAAATCTCTGCAGTTCTGCCTACCAGCTTGTCTATGATATTGCCAGGAGAAATGGCTTGTATGAGTTTGCTCATATTACTTTATCATGGTCATCAATAGTTGGAAAAATTATGGCTGAACGCTCGTCTATCGTGAAATTGGATCATTCTACATTGTTTGTGAAGACTGTCAACCATGCGTGGATGCAAGAATTTGTACTCAATAAAGACCATATTATCCATTTATTGCACGATAAAGACATTAATTTTGTAAAGGACATTGTATTCTTTGTATGAAAAAGCATATTAAAATAGCGCCATCTCTTTTATCATGCGACTTTGGTAGGATAAAAGAAGAGATTGCCTTGATTGAATCTACGGATGCTGCAATACTGCATTTAGATGTTATGGACGGGCATTTTGTTCCTAATCTCACCTTTGGTGCACCAATTATTAAGTATATCAAAAAGTATGCAAAATTGCCTTTGGATGTGCATCTGATGGTTACTAATCCAAATGATTTTGTTCAGCCTTTGGCAGACATTGGGGTGGATTATCTTTCTTTTCATACAGAAACGGAGTACCATGCAGACCGCCTTATTCATCATATTAAGAATAATAAAATGAAGGCTGGCATTGTGCTAAATCCAGCAACACATCACAATACAATAGAGTATCTCGCTGACATCATCGATTTTGTATTAGTAATGAGTGTAAACCCTGGTTTTGGTGGGCAAAGCTTTATCAATAATTCTTTACAAAAGATAGCAAGAATAAATGATTATCGAGAACTAAATAATCACAGCTTTGAAATCGAAGTAGATGGCGGTGTAAACGATAAAATCGCCCCATTATTAGTAGAGGCTGGCGCCGACATTTTGGTTGCTGGCTCATACATTTTTAATAGTGATAATTATGCAGAAAAAGTCAGGAGCTTAATGTAATGTTTGCAGATTTGTCAGATAGACTCAATGGCATTTTTAAAACTCTTCGAGGCAGGGGGAAGCTGTCTGAATCGAATATTGAAGACGCTCTAAAAGAAATACGCATGGCTCTATTAGAAGCCGATGTAAACTTTAGAATAGTCAAAAACTTTATCAAAGAAATTCAAGCTCGTGCGCTCGGGCAAGAGGTCATGAAAAGCCTTGAACCTGGGCAGCAAGTCGTCAAAATTGTTCATGAACAACTCATTTCTTTGATGGGTAATGAAGAGTTTAAACTTGATTTTCATAATAATAAATTAACCAAGATAATGTTAGTCGGCTTGCAAGGCTCTGGTAAGACTACTGCTTGTGCTAAGCTTGCTAATTATTTTAGAAAAAAGAGAAGTGCTATTCCATCTTTGGTCGCTTGTGACGTGTATCGCCCAGCAGCTATTCATCAGCTTGAAGTACTCGGCAAGCAGCTGAATGTACCCGTTATTTCAGATACAACCACAAAAGATGTCAAAAAGATTGCAAAATCTGCTTTGGAATGGGCACAAAAAAACAGTACAAGTTTGATGATCTTTGACACAGCGGGTCGTCTGCATATTGATCAAGATATGATGAAAGAAGTACGTGAGCTTAAAGACTATATTAAGCCTGATTATATCTTTTTCGTGGCAGATGCGATGACTGGTCAAGACGCAGTGAATGTGGCAAAGGAGTTCAATGATTTATTGGCTTTTGATGCTGTCATATTGACCAAACTTGATGGCGATGCCAGGGGCGGTGCTGCACTTTCTATCAAGGCAGTGACTGATAAGCCTGTTGCATTTGTCGGTGTCGGCGAGAAGATTTCGGATCTTGAGGAGTTTTATCCCGACCGTATGGCATCAAGAATATTAGGTATGGGTGATGTTTTGAGTCTGATCGAGAAAGCGCAAGAGGCTTTTGACGAGAGTGAAGCTGAAAAGCTTGCTAAAAAGATGAAAAAGAATCAATTTACCTTTACAGATTTTCTTGAGCAACTTAATAGTATGAAAAAACTTGGTCCATTAGATCAACTGATGAAAATGATACCTGGAATTAACCAAAAAATGATGGAACAAGTGAATTTTGATGGCAAACAACTTGCACATATCGAGGCAATTATCAAATCTATGACCATTGAAGAAAGAGAAAAACCTCAGCTTATTAATGGTAGTAGAAGGATAAGAATTGCTAATGGTAGTGGTACCTCTGTGCAGGCTGTTAATCGGCTTTTGAAGCAATTTGACCAGATGAAATCAATGATGAAAAATATGAATACATCTAAGCTTATGAAAAACTTTAAAATGCCTTTTTAAAAATATTACTTGACGAAAAATCGGTAATTAAAAAATATAAACTTTTAATAATAGTGTGAACTATACAAAGGAGTAGAAATGGTAAAGATTCGTCTTACAAGAATGGGTTCAATCAACAAACCATTCTACCGCATAGTTGCGGTTGATTCTCGTTTAAAAAGAGATGGAAAATATATTGAAAATATTGGGTATTATGACCCAAAACACAATCCTGCAATTGTTAATATTGATGAGGATTTGGCTCTTAAGTGGCTCAAAGTCGGCGCTCAACCTTCAGAAACTGTAAACTCTCTTTTCAGAAATGCTGGCATTTTGAAAAAATGGCATGAAATGAAATACGCTAAGAAAGAAGCAGTTGCTCAATAAGCGACTGGAGTTTTTCATGAAAGACTTATTAGAATTTGTAGTAAAAGGTTTAGTCGACGACCCAAGCGAAGTAGCTATCTCCGAAACACAAAAAGACGATATCGTGGTTTATGAACTACATGTTTCAAAGCCTGATGTCGGCAAAGTGATCGGCAAAAAAGGGCGTACTGCAAGCGCTATACGCACAATTTTGAAAGCTATTTCCACAAAGCAAGGGAAAAAAGTTGAACTCGAAATTATTGAATAATGGAATTAAATGACTTAACGATCATTGGCAAGTTAGGATTTGGTGATATCATAAAGGGATGGATCCCAATAAGACTAAATCCTGACTTCCTTGATTACTTTGAAAGAATTAGTCATTTATTTGTTATCTTTACAGACCATAGAGTGCGATATGTAACTGTTAAAAATGCTAAAATAATTAAAGGCAAACATTATTTAAAACTTGTAGAACCTGAAATCATGCTCGAAATTGAAAAACAAACAAATCTACAAGCCGCTATTGATCAGGAAATTATTACAGAGCTCACCAGCGACGAATATTATGACCCTATCGGTATGAAGGTCATGAATAATAATATGCTCTTTGGTGAAATAATCGACTGGTTTAGTAATAATGCGCAAGATGTTTTTGTGGTTAAAGACAATTCTGATAATGAATTGCTGATACCTGATGTTGACGTCTATGTTCAAGATATAGATTATGAAAATAGAATCATCTATACAAAAAACATCGAGCAATTACTGAACCTATGATTATCAATGTTTTAACACTCTTCCCTGATTGCTTTTCATCATTTTTATCAGAGAGTATACCAAAAATTGCTATTGAAAAAGAAAAACTAAAAGTCAATTTTATTGATATTAGAGATTTCTCTGGCAATAAACAACGCCAAGTTGACGACTATCCATATGGTGGCGGCTCAGGTATGGTGGTAAAACCAGAACCCTTGATTGACTCGATCCAATTTATCCAAAAGGGAAAGAAAATACCTGTAATTTATTTCACACCGCAAGGAAGACTTCTTAATCAACAAATAGTCAGACAATACCTCATAGAACCTGAAATCATCTTGCTCTGCGGTCATTATAAAGAAATAGACCAAAGGGTGCGTGATTACTTTGTAACCGATGAGCTGTCAATTGGCGACTATGTGCTCTCTGGTGGTGAATTACCTGCGATGATCATGATTGATGCTTTAGCGCGCCTGCAAGACGGGGTGCTTAGCGACATAGATTCAGCGCTGACTGATTCTCATGAAAATGGGCTTTTGGGTCATCCACACTATACGCGACCCGCTGATTTAAATGGTATGCAGGTGCCAGATGTTTTATTATCTGGTAATCATAAAAAGATTGATGAATGGCGCCAACAAAAGTCTTTGGAAATAACACAACAAAGAAGATCGGACTTACTCGATAAATGACAAACATTTACTTAGGACTGGTTCATTACCCCGTTACAAATAGAGAAGGCTTGACAGTCGTGACCTCGATTACAAACCTCGATATCCACGATATTGCCCGCTCTTGCATAACTTTTGGTGTAAAGAACTACTTTGTGATTCAGCCAAATAAAAGACAAAAAGAAATATTTGATAGACTAATCAATTTCTGGAAAACTGATATAGCTAAATTTTACAATAAAGATAGGGTAGAAGCCCTGTCGCTAATTCAATTTGAAAATACTATAGATGATACGATACAAAATATAAAATACCAAGATGGATGCGATCCTTTAATAATTACGACAACAGCTGCTATTATGGATAAACAAATCTCATTCGCGGACTTTCAGAGAGTCATACAAAATGAGAAAAAGCCTGTCTTAATTCTGTTTGGTACAGGTAATGGCTTATCCCCTGAAGTACATCAGAAAGCGGATTATATTTTACAGCCCATAGAAGGTAAAAATAATTATAATCACTTATCTGTTAGAAGTGCGGCAGCTATTGTTTTGGATCGAATTACATCTGACAAATATAAGGAGGAATAAATGGATATCATTCAAATGATTACTAAGGATCAATTACGCACTGATCTTCCTGAATACGGTGTCGGCGACACTGTAAAAGTACACTATAAAATTAAAGAGGGTAACAAAGAAAGAATTCAGATCTTTCAAGGAATAGTTATCCAAAAACGTGGAGCTGGAATCTCAAAAACCTTCACTGTTAGAAAAATATCTGACGGTGTCGCTGTTGAAAGAGTATTTCCACAACATACCCCACTTATCGATAAACTTGAGATTATCCGCTTTGGTCAAGTTAGACGTGCAAAACTCTTCTATCTCAGAACAGCTAAAGGTAAAGCTGCTCGTATTAAAGAAAAAAGAAGAGCCCAATAACCCATATCCGCAGAGATATCTGCAGAAAATAAGATTCGAGCCACTTGATTTATCAGGTGGCTTTTTTATTGTGTACATATTTTACAGATTATCGCACTCAAAATTATGCTGAGCGAACTATTTATTACCGACAAGAAGTCATTGCAAATCTATAGATTAGTTGCTTTTTCACCTAATAATATTATATTATGAAAAAAGGAGACAGTTATGAATAAATCACCAAAACAAATATCATTAGAGAATAAAATATTAGACCAATTAAAAGGAAAATCATTGCAAGCTGCAGAGATATTATTTGCAGATGAAGAGTTGCAAGCAATGCAAGACTATGCAAACAATGTGTCGATCAAGAGGCTCGGCTATAATGATCATGGTCCAGTGCACATGAGAAAGGCTGCCCTAAACGCACTTAAGATGTTCAATCTTTTAGAAAATAGGGGAGTCAAAATGAGCTTAGAAAAAGAAGGCATAGCTCTTCAAGAAGACTCGATGCTGGCGGTGTTTGCTGCCTCATTATTACACGATTTGGGAATGACAGTGACACGTGATACTCATGAGATATTGGGTTTAGAGCTTGCTCGTCCATTTATTGAAAAGGTCTTAAATGCAGTTTACTCAACGGCGGAAGTTGCCACCAAGGTCGCTGTTCGTGCAATTATCCAGGAATCAATTTTTGGACATATGGCTACTCGTAAAATTCATTCCATCGAGGCGGGGCTTGTGCTTGTCGGTGACGGTAGTGACATGGAGCATGGCAGAGCGAGAATCACAGCTCTCTTGAGCGAGAAACCTCGTATTGGCGACATTCATAAGTATTCTTCAACTGCGATTGATAAGGTTATTATTGATCAAGGAGAAGTGAAACCAATTCGTATTTTGGTAAAAATGAATCAGTCTGCTGGTCTTTTCCAGATAGAAGAGGTCTTGTATCCAAAAATTGCTTCAAGCCCTATCAAGGAGTATATCGAGCTGTATGGGCAAGTCGAAGAAGAGGAATTGCTGAAATACATATAGAATACTCATCTTGCTATTGCACAACAAATTAAGACAACTTATAAAAATAATACCTTGAATATAGCCATCTTTATAAATTAAAGATGGCTAAATAAATTACACCAGAATCAGATTCTGTTTTTCTTATTTATCACCAATTTTCAATCAATTGTTGTATATATCTATTTATTAGTAATATGCCTATACGACTCCCTTGCCATTCCCTTTGCTATCTTGGAGAATGAAAGGTAATCTAAGAGGAATCAAAAGGGAATCAAAGGGAGATTTTTTATGTTTTTTTTACAATACACCTTCTGGTCCTCGCTACGCTGCGGGTTAGGTACTTTACTTTGTCTAATGTAGGGGCGAGCTTTGCTCGTCAGTTTTTGGAAAAAATAATGTAGGGGCGAGCTTTGCTCGTCAGTCTCCGGAAAAAATAATGTAGGGGCGAGCTTTGCTCGTCAGCCTCTGGTCCTCGCTGCGCTGCGGGTTAGGTACTTGAGAGCTTTGAATTAGAAAGCAGACAAAAAATATAGTTAAAATATTACTTGACAATAATATAGGGTATCATATAATGGCATTAATTAAAGAATAAAAGAGGTGTTCAATGTCAGGTAGCTTTATCGATTCAGAAATAGA
>JAKPKU010000027.1 GCA_029553545.1 Candidatus Cloacimonadota bacterium | reverse complement strand
CCTAACCCGCAGCGAAGCGAGGACCAAAGGTGTATTGTATTATTTATCAATGATATGCCTATGTGACTCCCTTTGGATTCCTCTTGCTATCTTGGAGAATGCAAGGTAATCTAATAGGAATCTAAGGGGAGTGTAAAGGAGATTTATTTAGATTTTTTCTGAGATAAAAGTGAGGTGTTTCATTATCGAGATTTTTAGGGTAATGATGATTTTTCGAATTGTAATTTTGAGAAAATCAGATGTGAGAGATTATTTTGCAAATATTTTTTGGATTACAAAGAAGATGTCGGAGTGGTATATTAATAAAAAATAAATAGCCTTCAATTCATACCATGAGTGATATTTCAGTGAATGCTAAATATTTCACAAAAAAGCGCTTGACAGTTTAGTCAAAATAATCAAACTGATAAAAAATAAAGAATAGGATAAAGTCATGAGTTTTGTACATCTTCATAATCATACGCAATACAGTGTTTTAGATGGTGCTTGCCAGATTGATAAGATGCTTGAGCTAACAAAACAATATGGTATGCCTGCAGTTGCAATGACTGATCATGGTAATATGTTTGGCACGGTGGATTTTTCAAAAACGGCAAAGAAATACGGTGTCAAACCAATATTTGGCATGGAAGCTTATGTCGTCAATCATGATTATGAACACCCAGATTCCAAGGCAGATGAGCGTCATCATCTGGTGCTTTTGGTAAAAAATAAAATCGGCTATCAAAACCTAATCAAGCTCTCATCTTTCAGTTATACAAAAGGGTTTTATTATCGACCACGTATTTCTAAGAGTCTTTTAAGTCAGTATTCCGAAGGCTTGATTTGCCTTTCTGCCTGCATTCATGGCGAATTGCCCTGGTTATTATTGAGAAACAGAGATGAAGAGGCTTTGCAGGCTTTAGAATTTTATAAAAATCTCTTTAAAGAAGATTTCTATATTGAAATACAAAATCATGAGATTGAAGATGAGACGATCGTCATGCCTAAATTGATCAGTTTGGCTGAATCTTCTAATACGCCGCTTGTCGTTACTAATGACTGCCATTATCTCTTGAAAGAACATGCGCCAGCACATGATATTTTGCTTTGTATTCAAATGAACAAGTCTTTTGATGATCCAAACCGAATGAAATACTCTCCTCATCTTTATTTCAAAACAGAAAAAGAAATGCGGAGCCTATTCCCAAATCATCAACAGGCATATGATAATACTATCGAAATATCTGAAAAGATTGACTTTGACCTAAAATATGATAAGTTTTTACTGCCTAAAATTGATATCCCAAAAGACTTTGCTACAGATTCTGATTATCTCAAAAAATTGTGCTATGAAGCTGTTCCGACACGCTACCCTGAACTGACAGATGAGATAAAAGAGAGAATTGACTATGAACATTCAGTCATCACGAAAATGGGCTTTGCCTCGTACTTTTTGGTCGTGAAAGACTTTATTGATGCTGCGCGATTGCGCGATGTCCCAGTCGGACCTGGACGTGGTTCGGCTGCAGGAAGTATCATCTCTTATCTCTTGGGTATTACGCAGCTTGACCCGCTGAAATATGGTCTCATTTTTGAAAGATTCTTAAACCCCGAACGTATCAGCATGCCTGATATCGATATTGACTTTTGTGCTGAAGGACGTGCAAAGGTTATTGACTATGTGATTGAAAAATATGGGCGTGAGTCTGTTACACAGATCATTACTTATGGCACTTTGGGTGCAAAATCTGTAATAAAAGATGTCGCACGTGCACTTGATGTACCGCCCGCGGATGCCAATGCTATTACTAAACTGATGCCCTCTGTACCTGGCATTACTCTTAAAAAATGCCTTCATGAAAAGCCCGATTTTGCCGCACTCATGAAGTCAAATCAGACTTATGAAAAAATACTCAATTATAGTATGGTCATTGAAGGGCTTATTCGCCAAATAGGTATTCACGCTGCAGGCGTCGTGATTGGACCTGGAGATTTGAGCGATTATGTGCCCCTTGCTATTAGCAATCAAAAAGATAGCGAGCCTGTTGTTTTGGTGCAATATGAGGGTAAATGGTTAGATGATTTGAAGTTGCTCAAAATGGACTTTTTGGGACTCAAGACACTGACTATTATCAAGTATGCTTTGGCTTTGATCAAGCGATATAAGGGTCAAGAGGTGGATATTGATAATGTGGATTTGACCGATCATAAGACCTATCATTTGCTCTCTAAAGGCTTAACTGATGGTATTTTTCAGTTTGAATCAGACGGAATGAAAAAGTATTTGACTGAACTAAAACCAAATAAATTTGAAGACTTGATCGCCATGGTTGCCCTCTATCGACCAGGTCCTATGCAGTTTATTCCCAACTTTATTCGTAGAAAGCATGGGCAAGAGAAAGTTGTTTACGATCATCCACTCATGCAGCAAACATTAGAAGAGACATATGGCGTGACTGTCTATCAAGAGCAGGTGATGAAATTATCACGCGAGCTGGCAGGCTTTACAGGTGCTCAGTCTGATGAACTCCGTAAGGCAATTGGCAAGAAAAAGCTCGATGTGATGGAAAATATGAAGAGCTTATTTATCGATGGTGCTCAAAAAAATGAGATACCACTTGATGTGATTGAAAATATCTGGGCGGGTTGGGTGAATTTTGCCAGCTATGCCTTCAATAAGAGTCATGCTGCATGCTATGCCTATGTGGCTTATCAGACAGCATATTTAAAAGCGCATTATCCTGTAGAATATATGACTGCTCTGCTTTCGCTTGAAGAAGATCCTGCAAAGATACCGCAGTTTATACATGTGGCAAAAAAGATGAATATAAAAGTTTTGCCACCCTCTGTCAACAAGTCTGAGTCAGGCTTTACGATCAAAGATAATAATATTCTCTTTGGCTTGCAAGCGATAAAGAATGTCGGCTCTGCCGCTTTGAGCTGTATTATTAAGGAAAGGGATGAAAATGGTCCCTTTAAAGATATCTTCGAATTGGCGGAGCGCGTGGACTCCCAAGCCGTGAATAAGGCAACCCTCGAGAGTTTAGTCTATGCGGGAGCAATGGATGAACTCGAAGGTAGCCGCGAACAACAATGTGCTGCTATAGAAAATGCCATTAGTTGTGCTATCGAAACGCAGACAAATAAAAAGAATGGGCAGTTTACTCTCTTTGACATGATGGTGCAAGAAGAGGTTGTCAGCTGTACAAATAAATTGCCTGATGCCAAGCATTGGAGCTTTGTCGATAAGCTGGAACATGAGAAATCTGTCTTAGGCTTTTACCTTTCAGGGCACCCCCTTTATGAGAATGAACACTTGATCGAGCTCTTTACCAATGCTACTTCAAGGATATTATTGGATGAAGAAAATGAAATACCTGGTCAGATTCAGATTATTGGCTTGGTGACTCAAGTGATGAAAAAGAGAGATAAACGGGGCAATAGCTTTTCTATCATAAGTCTTGAAGATATTTATGGTCATTTTGAAATATCTTTGTTTGGCGCAGATCATGATAAATATTCAGAACTGATGGAGCAGGGCAAGCAAGTCTATATTGTCGGTGTACAAAATACATATAATGCCAGCGAAAATGATACAACTTTGAGGATTAAACCATTTCAAGTTTACCCTATCAAATCGCTCAAAGAAAAGCTCTCTGGTGAGATAATTCTCGGGATAGATGAAGACTCTGCCGATTCGAAACAGGCTGAGTTTATTGCACAACAACCTAATAAGTCGCCTGGCCAATTCTCTCTGCAAATTAAGGTGCAGACTGAACGCTTTAAAACATTAGTTTTAAAACCAGAAAACTATCATTTCTTCCCCAATACTCAATTCTACAAGCACTTTAAGCAAGATGCAAGCTGCACAATACAAGTCAGATTGGATATGCTTAATGAGGGCTGATTTTTTGCAGTGGAGAAAATGCCTTGCTATCTTTGTACTCTTTATTATCGCCACGATATTGTCTGCACAACAAGTAATAACTGAGAGAGTTGGTAATAAAAACCTTATCTCTATTTTGATGCCAACAGCAAATATGCCCTTTAAAAAACAGAGCAATAATGACTTGGTGATTCAAGCAATCGTCAGCTCGAATAATAAGCTTATTCATCGGCATACGGATATTTTGAGGCTAAATCCCACTTTTCATAATGAAGAAAAAGTCTTTTATCAATATTACTTTGAAAATAATGCGGGTAATTATGATTTGAACTTAAAGATAAATAATCGTACAATTGGCAGCACAATAGAAAAAGATTTTACGATTCATTTTACCTCAAAAGTTGAGCCAACAAGTAGCTTTTATCTTATTTATTATAAAAACAATACACCTTTTATCCCTATTAATGGCAATTGGCAAGAGGAGGCTGACTCTCTGCAAGTGGTTTTTTATCATCAAGAAAAGCCAGAGCAGGTGTTCTGTGCTATTAATGACAGTGTCAAGATTGAACTACCTAATTTGGAATACATTAATTATATTCTCCCAGACTCTTTGCGGGGGCATAAACTCGATCAAGCGAGAATTATTAGTCACTATAAAGACAGAGTGCTAATCAAGCATTTTGAGCCTTTTTTATCGCGAAAACTGCTTGCTAATCGCTATTCTGCAAATGAACAATTACAACAAATACGCTTTTTAATGACGCAGAATGAATATAAAAATATGAAAAAAATTAAGAATAAACAGCTCGAAGACGCTATCTATCAGTATTGGCAAAGGCATGATCCAACGCCAGATACAGCAGATAATGAATATCAAGAAACTATCTACAATCGCATCATTGAAGCTAATTCTCGCTTTACTGTGAGAGGACTGAAAGAAGGTTGGAAGACGGATTTTGGTATGGTCTTTATAAAATACGGTGAGCCTGATGAAATACAGAGTGAAAGCTTTATTACGGGGAAGTATCCCGTTGTCATTTGGTATTATCGCTCAATTAATAAAACATTTTATTTTGATGATAAGAAAGGATATGGTTATTATGAACTTAGGAAAACTAATGAATTTTAAAAAGAGTGTTGCACTCATTTGCCTACTCTTGATCGCTTTATCAGCTTATGCTGTCAACTTTACTGCCTCGCTACAACGCTTTTTAAATGAAGAAAAACAAACAGTTTTTCAAATTAATTACAAGGTCTTAAATAGTCAGATTAACTTTGTGAAAACAAAACAAGGCTATATTGCCAATCTCGATGTCACTATCAATCTATTACTCAATGGTAAAATCGCTGCAAATGATAATTTCCCTTATAATATCGGTGCAAATACCGAAGGTATCGCTAAATCTGATGCACATTATACACTCGATAAAATCAGTATGACGTTGACACGTGATGATTTACAAGCGCAGCTGATCATCAAAGATAAAAATACCAATCAATCAAATGAAGTCGTCTTTGACTTGATTACACTCAAGACAGACGCCTTGATGAGCGATATCGAAATCTGCCAAAGTGTCAAAGAAGATAAGACAAAAAACCTGGAATTATTCCATCGTGGTGATTACTTGTACTATGTCGATCCTGTGCCTGTCTTTTCAAATAATCAAGATAGCCTTTATTTTTATTATGAACTCTATAACTTGGCAGAAAATGCAAATATCTCTGAGATAATAGAAATAACAAGTAATGACAGCATAGTGTATCAGACTAATAATGCCTTTACCTACGCTTCATCTGCTCAAATGCCTTATCGTACAATCCCACTGCAAGGGCTTGATGAAGGCTTTTATAAGATGGCTATTACCGTGTCGGACAATAATGTAGAAAATACTAAGTTTGCTACTTTTTCAGTGAAAAAAGCACATCATAATATCACTCGTATTTTTGACGATGATGAAGAAGAATTTTTACTCATTGGCTATTTTCTCTCCACAAAAGAAAAGAAACAGTGGAAAAAGCTAAATGAAAATGGGAAAAAGAACTTTATTGACCGCTTTTGGAAGACCAGAAACCCCAACCCTCAAAGTGAAGAAAATGCTTTCTTGCAAGAAATTAAAAAACGTGTAGATCATACAAACTGGAAATATTCACACTTCGATAAAGGCTGGACAAGCGATATGGGGCGCATTTATATCAAATATGGCGAGCCAAATGAAGAAAATAGCTATACCACTGATTTGTCTGCAAAATACTCTAAAAAAGATTATAAAGTCTGGAAATATAATCAGGGATCGCGAATCTATATGTTCATGGATATGTTCAATTCTGGGCGCAATACTTTGATTTATTCTAAAAATGATTATAGTGAAAAAACCGATCCTAATTGGCGCTCTTTCTTTGAAAAGAACTGGGACGCAAGCATCATCGATGAAACAAGCGACTCAACAAGCTCAAAAGAAAATGACTCTGGATGGGGCTGGTAAACAAGTAAAAAACGACAGGCAAAATGCTTTATTTAGTGACTGATCATGCAAGTACTCGCGTGTAATCATGTCACGATGTTTTTCAAAGCATTTGTACACGAGTAAACAGCAAGCTTTTAATAGCAATATCACCTGATTTTGCCCTTAGAGGTTTGCTGTTTTTAAAATATAGCGCAAAGAATTATGTTTTATAATGCTCTTTTTTTCGAATTATAATATCTATCATAACAGATAATTAGCTAATCATCTAAAAAAAAAGAACGAATAATTAATAATTATTATTGACAAATAAGACGCCTTCAAAAATGATGTTGAGAATGAATCTCAATCTCAATGATTCAGGATAAAATAGAGAGGTGAAAATGAAAGATTATCAGGTAGTATTTGAAGAACACTTAAAGGCTCAGGGATTGGTTTTGACGCCGCAACGCTTGAGCATTTTGGATACTGTGTTTTCAATTCATAGTCATTTTGACGCTGAATCACTACTGGCAAAAGTGCAAGAAATCAATCAAAATGTCTCACGAGCAACAATTTATCGCACCTTGCCTTTGCTGATCGATGCTGGACTTATCATCACCTCTGAAAAAATTGGCGAAAACGAGACTTATGAGCATACCCTTGGGCATTCCAAGCATTTTCACTTTTTGTGCTCGGTGTGTAATAATATCATTGAAGAAGATGAAAGCCCCGAGCTTTTGGCTTTGATGAAAAAGGTATGCAAAAAAAATAATTTCAAAATGCAGGATTATATTTTAACTATCAAAGGAGTATGTAATGACTGTAAAAAATAAGCTAAAAATTGCACTTATTGGCAACCCAAATAGCGGAAAAACGACCTTATTCAACGCTTTAACAGGCTCTAATCAATATGTGGGCAACTGGCCAGGCGTCACTGTAGAAAAGAAAAGTGGCATCATGAGACATAATGATTATGAACTTGAAATTATAGATTTACCAGGTATTTATTCTCTCAATGCACAATCCCTTGATGAAAAAATTGCGCGTAACTTTATCGTCAATGAAAAGCCAGACCTGATTTTAAACATAGTTGATGCTGGCAATATGGAGCGTAATTTATATCTCACTATGCAGATTTTACAATATAGAAGACCTGTGCTGGTCGCTTTAAACATGATAGACTTGCTGGAAAAGATGGATATGCAAGTTGACTATGATAATATGAGAACGATGCTCAATTGCCCTGTTTTGCCTATTTCTGCAACAAAAAAAGAAGGGCTAACGGAGTTAAAAGACACAATCGTCAAAGTAGAGGACTTTAAGAATTATATTTCTAATGCAAAAGTTGCTTATGATGAGGTCATTTTTCAAAGTATTGATCGCATTAGTAAGTATTTGCAAAAAGAAGGCGGAAATGATATCAATGCCTATCTATATACAAAACAGCCCGAGTCGTGCAGCATTGAAGATCCCTGTATCTTCTACGGGTCAATCGACCAGCAATACTTTCTGCTAAGACTCCTGGAACAAGATGAGCTTATTGTCAAAAATATGAATCATCAGTTTACCAGTTTTGTTAATCGTGAACGTGAAAAGATAGCCAAACATACCAGAATGCAAACAGAATTGCTGATCGCAGACGGGATCTATGGCTATGTGCGCGGGCTCTGCAAAGACGTTATCTCCAGAAAAACAACCTATCGGAAAAAGAACTCAGATTCTTTGGATCAAGTCTTTTTGAACTCTATCTTTGGTTTGCCTATGTTTATCTTTATCATGTACTTAGTCTTTAGTTTATCGATGACTTTTAGCGATCCATTTATTGGCTTTATCGAGAGCTTTTTTGGAGGGCTTTTCGTCGATGGTACACGAAGTATTTTGACTATGTGGAACTTCCCTGAATTTCTAAAGATATTTATTGCTGATGGTATTGGCGGTGGATTGATGACTGTTTTATCATTTGTGCCACCAATCTTCTTTATCTTTTTATGCCTCTCTATTTTAGAAGATTCTGGCTATATGGCACGTGCCGCTTTCGTGATGGATAGGGTAATGCGTCATCTTGGCTTATCTGGCAAGGCAGTGATTCCGATGATAGTCGGTTTTGGTTGTACTGTACCAGCGATAATGGCTACCAGAACCTTGGATAGCAAACGCGATAGAGTGATGACTATCTTGCTTTTGCCCTTTATCCAATGCGGCGCCAAGATACCTGTTTACACGATGTTTGCCATGGTCTTTTTCAGACAATATGCAGGTATTGCTATCTTTTTGATTTATTTATTAGGCATCTTCTTTGCCTTTATCTCTGCTATTTTATTCAAAAAGCTGCTCTTTATTGGGCACACAGGCGAGTTTGTGATGGAATTGCCTTCCTATCATTTACCGACATGGAATGGTATCTTCACCCACACTTGGTTTAAGCTCAAATCATTTATCTTTAGAGCAGGTAAAACAATATTAATCGTGATGATTTTGATGACTCTGGTCAACTCTCTCCCTCTTTACCACAATGAAAAAGATAATATTACCGAAACACCATTGACTCTCAGCGGCAAGTTTTTGACCCCGCTGTTTAAGCCAATGGGTATAGATAAAGATAATTGGCATGCGACTTTAGCATTGTTCACAGGCTTCTTTGCCAAAGAGGCAATCGTAGGTACATTTGAGGGCTTGAACCTGTCAAACACCTTGAGCGAGGGTAATGACAGCGAAGGTGGATTTAGCTTGGCAGAAACATTCGCTGAATCAGTTGGCGAGCTAAAAGATGGCTTTGTAGAGGCATTTCATAAATTTATAAATCCGCTCCATACGGAGACAGTGGAAGTAGAGGAAACTGACGAGCATTATTTGAAAGGTAAGTTTAAATCTGTGCATCAAGTGATTGCTTATCTACTCTTTATCATGATCTATGCACCTTGTATGGCGTCTATCGTCGCCGCACGCACAGAGGCAGGCAGCAGATTAGCAATTTTCCAGTTGATCTATTTGACCGTATTAGCGTGGATAGTCGGTACTTTCTACTATCAAATCAGCCAATTAGGCAATGGTGTATCATGGGAGATGATCTTGCCAATAGTACTCTCATTTGGCTTGATTATCTTGATAAAGTATTATGCAAAAGATGAAAATAAATTAATAGATAGAGGTTAAAATGTGGTTTAAAAACAGAGCCAGAAAAGGATGCGGCGTTTGCCCACGAAGAAGATCCCATGACAATAGCTTGGAATCTGCATTCGAAGAAGAAAAATACAAAATTGTCAGTAATCCCCATCGAAAGTCATTTGAACTCGGCTTGTTCAATGGAAATATTATCGAAGTAATCAGAAATAGCTGCAATCAAAGAAATATCATCATCGGTGTAAATGACTCAAGATATATTATCTCTAAAGATATTGCAAGACATATAAAGGTGCAATTGGTAGAGGCGTAAAGCTATTTAATCCTCGCTTCGCTGCGGGTGAGGTACTTTTCTTCGAAAAGGTTAGGTATTTTCACTCCGTGAAAAGTTAGGTACTTCGACTTCGTCGAAGGTTAGGTAAAAAATCAGCTGATTTTTGTTTTGCTGTAGGTAATTTCACTTCGTGAAATTGGATATTAGATCTTTTTTACCTGATCATAGTTGTCCATCGAAGATATACAAATTTTTAATCCTCGCTTCGCTGCGGGTGAGGTACTTTCACATTCGTGAAAGGTTTTTTTAAAGGAAGTTGCAAATTCTTTTTAACAACACACTTTTTAAAGCACTTTCAATACTGTTCCATGGCACTCAATTACGACTGAGACATTCTTTTTTTAAACAACACACTACAACACACTTTCTAAAGCACTTGCAATACTGTTCCATGGCACTCAATTACGACTGAGACATTCTTTTTTTAAACAACACACTACAACACACTTTTTAAAGCACTTGCAATACTGTTCCATGGCACTCAATTACGACTGAGACATTCTTTTTTTTAAACAACACACTACAACACACTTTCTAAAGCACTTTCAATACTGTTCCATGGCACTCAATTACGACTGAGACATTCTTTTTTTTTAACAACACACTACAACACACTTTCTAAAGCACTTTCAATACTGTTCCATGGCACTCAATTACGACTGAGACATTCTTTTTTTAACAACACACTACAACACACTTTTTAAAGCACTTTCAATACTGTTCCATGGCACTCTATAACAACTGAGACATTCTTTTTTTTTAACAACACACTACAACACACTTTCTAAAGCACTTGCAATATTGTTCCATGGTACATATAATACAGTTTGTCTATCGTTTGTGTTTGTCTAAAGCTTTGAACCCCTAAAGTGTGTTACAGTGTGTTGTAGTGTGTTGTTAAATTTAGAAAGGTATAGTCAGCATCTGTAGGATATGGAACTGTATGTCTAAAGCCTTAAATCCTAAAGTGTGTTACAGTGTGTTGTTTAAAAAAAAGTGAGTTGCTGTGTGTTGTAAAATAAAATCGCTGTAACCCCGCTCGTAGTAGGCATCTGCTGATTAGGGTGAAAATAGTTTTTGAAAAACACCATTTTGTCCTGCCAATATATATAGAGGGTGATGGTTTTTATATATGATTCTTCTTTATTCTTTTAAAAGTTATTTGGATTACTATGCAATAGTCTCTATCAATAATATAATTAAAAAGATTTTATCTTGAGTTGTGGCAAAATGCTGCACCTTTTTTAATTGCTTCACACTTTTCTATTGACAATAAAGCCGATTTTTCATTATGCTATTAAAAAGGGGGAATATGAAGATAGGTAAGATAGTAAATATCGAGTGCAAATGTGACTATTTACTTTTTAGATATTTCAAAGCAGGTAAAGGGCGTATTATCAAATGCTTTGTGCAGCGTATGGAAAATGATTTTGTCGGCTTGGCTGGCTTGGAAACACATGCAAAACCACTATGCCCAGGCTGTGCTAAGGAACTTGGTATCATGATGATGATTAGAGGCGAATTGGCACTAAAACTCAATCAAGGCACTATCAAGCCTATTAGGATATAAGCTATGTTTTACTATCATATCGCTTTAGCTATTAATCTCGATATCGAGCTGACATACAGTTCAGACGAGCAACTCGCCAGAGGTACGAGAGTGATCGTCAGTATGGGTAGAAATATCATGACAGGCGTCGTCTGGCAAGAGATTGCCGAACAAGATCTCGATAAGAAGATACGCTATAAAAAGATTATTGAAGTGGTCGATAAAGAACCCATTGTAAATAAAGATTTATTAGAATTGTCTGTTTGGATGAGCTCGTATTATCGCGTCAAGCCAGGCTTTATTATCGAGTCGATGCTCCCTCTATCGATGAATTTACAGGTGCAGATGAAAATCAAGCTAAAGGATGAACTGAATCAAGAGAGCCTCTTAAAAAAATTACAGGTCAATAAAACTGCATATTCAGATGAATATGAAACAATTATTTCCATAATACAAGGGCTGGAAAGCTTTTTGCGAACAAACTCAGGTAGTGAATGGATGGAAATAAATGACTTGAGAAAAACTATAAAAGTCGAGCATTTTTACTTTTGGGCTGAATGGCTCGAAGAACATAAATACATCGAAATCTTTAGAAAATACGATGAAAAAGTCAAACAAAAAGTCGCCAATTTCATCATCTTGAAAGAAGAGCTTGCAGAAATCAAACTCACTGAAAAACAGCAAGAGGCTTATGATATTATTAAGTCTTTTGGTAATGATTTTCCACTCTCCAAAGTCGCTGATAGTATCACTTATAGCATTATCAAGGCATTAAAACTAAAGGGGCTGATTGAGGTGGTTCCCAAAAAGCTAAGGGAAGAGCCATATCCTTTTCCCGCTGTGCAAAAGATACGAAATATTACACTCACAGATGAACAAAAAACGGCTATTGAAAGGATCAGACCTGATATTATAAAACATGTTTTTAAGACTTATCTGATCTTTGGAATTACGGGCAGTGGTAAAACTGAGATATATATCGAGCTCATTCTCGAGACAATTAAGCAAGGAAAGAATGCGCTCATGCTCGTGCCAGAAATATCTCTCACGCCGCAAATGGTCGAGAAGTTTTATCATGTCTTTGGTGAAAATATCGCCGTTTTGCACAGTAGTCTCAATGATAGGCAACGCTTTAATCAATGGAAAAAGATCAAAAATAATCAGTGCCGCATCGTGATCGGGGCGCGTAGTGCGATCTTTGCTCCATTAGCTGATATTGGGCTGATCATCGTCGATGAAGAGCATGAGGGTAGCTATAAACAAGATAATACTCCTGCTTATCAGGGGCGAGATGTGGCTGTGATGCGCGCTAAAATCAATAAATGCGTCTGTATTTTAGGAAGTGCTACACCATCATTGGAGAGTTGGCAGAATGCACAGAATAATAAATATGAATTGATTACCCTCAGTGAGCGCCCATATACAGCCAAGCTCCCGCAAGTGCATATCATCGACATGAAAGATGCTGGTGCTGAGAAGCTTATATCTGACTTTTTATGTGAAAAGATCACCGAACGGCTGGAGAGAAAAGAGCAGATTATCTTATTTCAAAATAGGCGCGGCTATTCATCTTATATACAGTGCCTCAAGTGTGGCGAGCTGTTCAAATGCTCAGAATGCGATATCAGTATGAGCTATCACAAGTATGACCTCGAGCTATGTTGCCATTATTGTGGTAAAAAAGAGCATGTGCCACGTAAATGCCCCAGCTGCGGTTCTTATCTCTTCTCCTATGGTTCTGCAGGCACAGAGCAAATTGAGTTGTGGCTGGAAAAGACATTCCCTGAAGCGCGCATATTGCGTATGGATAGCGATACTACCAAGAAAAAAGACGCCTATGAATCAATGTTTCATTCGATGAGACAAGGTCATGTAGATATATTATTGGGAACTCAAATGATATCTAAAGGGCTTGATTTTCCTAATGTGACGCTTGTGGGTGTGGTCTCAGCTGAGGTCAGCTTGAATGTGCCTGATTTTCGGTCTGCTGAGCGTACATTTCAATTGATGACGCAAGTGGCAGGACGCTCAGGGCGCGGTGATAAAGAGGGCGAAGTAATTATTCAGACCTATAATCCAGAGCATTATAGCTTAGTTTTTGCTGCCCGACAAGACTATGTGCCTTTTGCTGAGCAGGAATTGAGCAATCGTTTTGAATTGAGCTATCCACCTTGGTCGCGTATGGCACGCCTCCTGATCTCCTCGACGGATAGTACGCTTTTAATCAGTGAAATACAGAAGAATAAGCCCGTATTGCAGGCTATAACCGAAAAGTTTAGGGCAAAGAAAGTGCAGATATTGGGTTTTGTTCCAGCACCATTGCAGAGGGTTAATAATCGTTTTCGTTTTCATTTGGTCATTAAAGCACCAAATGTTACTATTATGCGTGCAGTTTTACAGGAACTTGAGTCAAAAGTGGTCTTTCATAAAAAGATTAGATTGAACTTAGATATCGATCCTATCAGCTTATTATAACAAAAACATGCTTTTTAAAAATATTACTTGATTAATTTATCAAACTATGATAGTTTGGCACAAATACCACAGAATAAGGAGTTAAAAATGGCTTTCAATCTTAGAAATCGTCACTTTCTCACATTAATGGACTTTAGTCCCAAAGAAATTAAGTTCCTCTTGGACTTATCCGCAGATTTAAAAAAGGCAAAGTATGCAGGCACAGAACAACAAATGTTGAAAGGCAAGAATATTGCCCTTATCTTTGAAAAGGATTCTACCCGCACACGCTGCGCTTTTGAAGTTGCTGCCCATGATCAAGGTGCTCATGTGACATATCTTGGTCCTTCAGGTAGTCAATTTGGTAATAAAGAATCTGTAAAAGACTCTGCACGCGTCTTGGGACGTATGTTTGACGGTATTGAATATCGTGGCTTTGCTCAGACTATCGTTGAAGATTTAGCTGATTATGCTGGCGTACCTGTGTGGAATGGCTTGACAAATGAAGATCATCCAACCCAGATTTTGGCAGACTTTTTAACCATAATGGAGCATATTAATAAGCCACTCAATGAAGTGACCTTTGCTTATGTCGGTGACGGTAGAAATAATATGGCAAATGCCTTGATGATCGGTGCTGTAAAGATGGGCATGGACTTCAGAATTCTCTCACCAAAAGAGCTGTTCCCTGAAAAAGACTTAGTAGCTCAATGCCAAGCAATTGCGGACGATACAGGCGCTAAAATCACCCTCACAGATGATATTGCTACTGGTGTGAAAGACTGCGACGCTCTCTATACAGACGTTTGGGTATCTATGGGCGAACCTGCAGAAGTTTGGGAAGAAAGAATCAAACTCCTCAAACCATATCAAATTAATCGCAAAATGATGGATATGACAGGCAAAAAAGAGACTATCTTCTTGCATTGCCTCCCAGCTTTCCATAATGATGAAACAAAGATTGGACGCGATATCAAAGAAAAGTTTGGCTTGCCAGAAATGGAAGTTACTGATGAAGTATTTGAATCTAAACAGTCCGTCGTCTTCGATGAAGCAGAAAATAGAATGCATACAATCAAAGCGATTATGGTCGCTACTTTGGGTATGTAATTTATAAATAACTTGATGAGAAGTGCGGTTTTACAACCGCACTTCTAAAAATAAATCTCTGTAGATCCGCTTGTAGAAGGCATCTGCTGATTTATGTGAAAATAGTTTTCAAAAAAACCCATTTTGTAAGCCCTATATATATAGAGAGGGATGTTCTTTGGATCGCTTTTTTTTAAGTAATTTTTATGAGCTTGTAAATAATAAAATACTCTTGACATGTTTTCATAATAATTAATTATTGAATTAGAGGATAGAACAATGAATGAAATACAAGGTAAAGAAAAGCTCGATAAGATCAGAAATATTGCAGAAAAAATAGCAAAAAAACATTTGAACAAAGAATTGACTGGTCAAAACATTTTAGCTCTGATTAAAGATATTGAAAAAAATATCGAATTAGAAGTTCCTGATTTTCGATCCATTATTTCATGTATCGAATTTAAGGTTGAGCCAAAAGATCAAAAAGGAATTATACATATCACTTATCATCACGAAATAACCATGAGATACGGGATTAAAGAACTGATAATCACTATTACTTAATAAAAAAAGGGGCATTGATTTGCCCCCTATTTTACACTCTCGTCAATTTTCTATAACTTACTCTTTTAGGAATAAGCGCCTTATCTCCGAGCCGTTTAATCTTATCTTCTTCATATTCAGTGAAATTGCCATCGAATAGTTTAACCTGACTGTCACCTTCAAAAGCCATGATATGAGTACAGATTCTATCAAGAAAATAGCGGTCGTGGCTCACTACCATTACGCAGCCTGGAAACCTCTGTATCGCCTCTTCAAGCGCACGGATCGTATTTACATCCAAGTCATTAGTGGGCTCGTCAAGTAAAACCACATTGCCTCCATCTTGAAGTGTCAATGCAAGATACACTCTATTTCGCTCACCACCAGATAATTCAGACACATTTCGATGATGATCAGAGCTCGGGAAATTGAACCATGAAATATACTGCCTTACAGGGATTTCTCTGCCGCCCATATTCAGCATCTCGCGGTCTTTTCCTATCAACTCAATCATAGTCTTATTGTCAGCCAAATCACGATTTTGATCTACATAAGAAATCTTCACAGAGTCACCAATTTCTATTGTGCCAGTATCAGGCTTCTCCTGCCCGATAATCATTTTAAATAAGGTCGTCTTACCAGCGCCATTCGGTCCAATAATCCCAACAATTGCGCCCGCAGGTATATCAAAAGACAAATCCTCGATCAACATTTTCGCATCAAAGGACTTACTTATACCCTCAACATGTATCACTTTCTTGCCCAATTTTGCGCCTGCAGGGATAAAGAGTTCATTCGTCTCATTTCTTTTATCATTAGCCTCTTCAGTTAGCTTTTCGAAGTTTGAGATACGTGCCTTATTCTTTTCATGATTAGCTTTAGGCGTAGCGCGAATCCACTCTAATTCTCTCTGTAGAGTCTGTATTCTCTTCTGTTCCTTTTTCTCTTCGTCCATCAAACTCTTTTGTTTCTGTTCAAGCCAAGAAGAATAATTGCCCTTCCAAGGAATACCATAGCCTCTATCAAGCTCTAAAATCCACTCAGAAACATTGTCCAAGAAGTATCTATCGTGAGTAATCGCAATAACAGTGCCTTTATAGTCCTTTAAATGCTTTTCAAGCCATAAAACAGTCTCAGCGTCGAGGTGATTGGTAGGCTCGTCTAATAAGAGAATATCAGGCTCCTGTAAAAGAAGTTTACACAAAGCAACACGTCTTTTTTCTCCACCTGAAATGATATCTACTTTCATATCTGTAGGAGGGCATCTCAGCGCATCCATAGCCATTTCAAGCCTGCTGTCCAAGTCCCAGATATTCTGCGAATCGAGAATGTCTTGCAAATCACCTTGTTCATTGAGAAGCTTGTCCATTTGGTCGTCATCCATAGGCTCGCACATTAGCATACTAATCTCATTGTAGCGGTTCATAATATCGACTTTGTCTTGAACTGCTTCTTGAACGCACTCTAACACAGTTTTGCCTGCATTTAATTGTGGTTCTTGCTCTAAATAGCCAATAGTGTAGCCCTTTGTCATGCCTATTCTGCCGACATAATCATTGTCAATTCCTGCCATTATTTTTAACAAGCTACTTTTTCCTGATCCATTAAGTCCAATTACTCCTATTTTTGCGCCGTAGTAATAGCCAAGAGAGATATCTCTCAAAACTTGTTTATTGCCGGGGTAAATTTTACCTACACGGTCCATTGAAAATATAACTTTGTTCTCTTGCATTAGTGTTTTTCCTGACAGAATTCAATTAGCGTGCCGTGAGTTGATTTTGGATGTAAAAAGGCAATATCAGCACCATGGGCTCCTGGACGTGGCTCTTTGTCAATCAATCTAATATCGCTTTCTTCAACTTTTTGTAACTTTTCAGGCAAATCGTCAACTTGAAAAGCTATATGTTGGACACCTTCGCCTTTTTTTTCAATGAACTTTGCAATAGGGCTATCTTCATCAGTTGCTTCTAATAGCTCAATTCTTACTTCGCCAATTGGTAAAAAGGCAACTCTTACCTTTTGAGAAGGGACTTCTTCTATTGCTTCAAGCTTCAGTCCGAGTGATTCATAAAACTTTATTGCTTCATTCAAGTCTTTAACTGCAATGCCTATATGGCTTATTTTCTTAACCATCTTATTTCTCCTTTTCTGCTTTTGGCAAAATGCCTATTAGTAAAAAAAATGCCTGCATTTTCAGCAGGCATGTATAATAATTAATATTGTTTACAGATACTTCTTCGCAAGGTCAAACCCCAAGTTCATAGCCTTAATATTAAGTTCTATGTGCATAGGTTTTACTGAATCGCGAATAGCTTGTTCCAAAGATTTTTCTGAAACAATTTTAGTGATTTTAACCATAAAAGCGAGGGTTACGATGTTCATAGGTAATTCAGTTCCAAGCTTTTCCAGTGTAATCTCAGTAAAAGGTTCTTCATAAATCTTGCCAATTGAGACAGATATGTTTTTAACCAGGTTATTATCAACGATTAAGATACCATCTTCTTTCATTTCAAAGATAAATTTATCGCAAGCAACTTGAGTTAAAGCGACTAAAATATCAATGTTTTGTGCTTCTGGATAGTAAATGTCACCATCTGATATAATAGTGTCAGCACGGGATGAGCCGCCACGTGACTCTGGTCCATAGCTTTGTGTCTGAGTTACTTTGTAATTATCAAGAACGCCAGCACGTGCTAAAACAATACCGTCTAAGATGAGACCTTGGCCACCGCTTCCGCTGAACCTAACTTCTTTACGAAATACTTGACTCATTTTTTAGCCTCCTCTTTTACATTAAACTGTGACATTAAATTAGCATATGCATCGCAATACTCGAGTTTATTAACTTGTTTGAAGATGCCACGAACAATCTTGCCTTCAAGCTGCTCTGGGGTCATCTTTTCGGTAGCTTTCAATGGTACTGAGTTGTCTCGCATGTGCATCATCATTTCTGGTCCGCCACCTTTTTTGTTCAAACGACCATAGATAACAGGGCATGCAGAAACGACTTCAACAACTGAAAAGCCCTTATGTTCGAGAGCTTTTTTGATGATATCTTGAGTTTCAAGTGCGTGGAAAGCAGTGGTGCGTGCGACAAATGTAGCACCTGCAGCCATCGCAAGCTCACAGATATCAAATACAGGGTCAATATTACCATATGGCGAGGTTGTTGCACGGTCGCCTGTTGGTGTTGTGGGTGAGTATTGTCCGCCTGTCATACCATAGATATTATTATTCAATACAATTGTTGTAATATCAATATTTCTACGGCAAGCATGAATAAAGTGATTACCGCCGATAGCAGTAGCATCACCATCACCTGTAATGACAATAACTTTCTGTTCTGGTTTTTGCATTTTTATACCCGTAGCAAAAGGCAAAGCACGCCCGTGTAGGGTATGTAATGTATTAAAATCAACGTAAACTGGCATACGGGAAGAGCAGCCAATTCCTGACACCATAGTAATACCGTCACGATCATAATTAAGCTCAGCAATTGCACGGATGATGCTGCCAAGAGTAGTACCATTACTACAACCAGGGCACCAAACATGAGGGAACTTTTTATTATGTCTTAAATATTTATGAACAACTTTTTGTGGGATATTAGCCATTTTAATGTGCCTCCTTGATCACTCTGAATATGTGGGTAGGTGTAATCATTTCTCCATCTGAACGCTGGATAGGAATAATCTTACCATCAGCTTTATCTTTTGTTAATCTATGCAATTCGTTGATAAGCTGACCCTCATTTAATTCTGGAACAATAATAGTATCAACATCACGTAACATTTTTTTAACAGCATCATCAGGGAAAGGCCAGATTGTGATTGGACGTAATAAGCCAACTTTGATACCATATTCTCTTGCTGCTTTGATTGCTGCTTTAGCTGAACGAGCGCAAATGCCTACTGCAAAAATTGCCACGGTTGCATCTTCCATCATATAGCTCTCAATTTGCACTAAATCACGAATATTATGGGTAATCTTTCTTTTTAAACGTTTCATTTGAGCGGCAACTTCGCTTGCTTTGTTGGTTGGAAAACCCAAAGCATCATGAGCTAAACCTGTAACATGAAAACGATAACCTTCACCGTAGCTTGCTACAGGAGAGATGTATTTTTGATTTTCATCATAATGTTTATACCATTCAGGGGGAACGGTTGGTCTTAAACGATTAACAATGCGTACATTACTGATATCTGGTAGCTTTACAGCTTCGCGCATATGCCCCAAAACTTCATCAAGTAATAATGTAACACATGTCCTATACTTTTCTGATAAATTAATTGCACGGATTGCAAGTTCATAACATTCTTTCACAGTGTGTGGATAAAGAACGATTGCTGGGTTGTCTCCATGAGAACCCCATTTTGATTGCATTATATCGCCTTGCGAAGGTTTTGTTGGTAAGCCTGTTGATACGCCACCACGTTGTACGTCAACGACAACGCATGGTGTCTCAGTAGCTTTTGCAAAGCCAATACCTTCTTGCATTAATGAAAAGCCAGGTCCACTTGTTGCTGTCATTGCTTTTGCGCCTGCTAAAGACGCACCAATTATCGCACAAATACTTGCTATTTCATCTTCCATTTGAATAAATTTGCCACCTTTTTTAGGAAGCTCTTCTGACAATATCTCTGCTATCTCTGTTGAAGGGGTAATTGGATACCCTGCATAAAAGTCCAAACCTGCTGCAAGAGCTCCTCTGGCAACAGCTTCATTGCCTTGCATCAAAACGACTTTACGTGTGTCTTCTGCAACTACTTCTGTCTCCATGTTTTCAACAACTTTTTCTTTTTTCTCTTTTGCCATTTCATTACCTCCTTATCGCTTAGCGCCTGTGATTGCAAAATCAGGGCACAAACGATCACATGTTTCACAGTGAATACATTTCTCAGGAAACTCAACAAAAGGGCTTCCATCAGGGTGTCTACCTAAACATTTTGTCGGGCAAAATGCTACGCAGATACCACACTTTTTACACCATTCATAATAAATATACACGGGAGATTTTTTGTAGTCAATATTCTCTTTTTCTTCTGTTATCTCAACTTCCATCAACTCCAGTGCATCGCCATCAGTAAGGATTTGTCCATCTTTGGACTTAGATGTTTTCTTTACCATCTTAGCCTCCAAATAATCATCGCTATATAAATCAAAAGATATAATTAGCAAAAATAAAGCAAGCTTTTTATTCTTTTTTCTTTAAATATAATATAAAGCACTATATTTCACTCAATTACAAACACAACATGAAACTGCCTTTTTTCTATAAAATCTTGAAAGACCACACTTTTCTCTTTTATTTTAAGTTGATCAATTATTTCTTTGAATTATAATAGGCAATCTCTGCACCCAAACGTGCATTATTCTTTATCAGTGCAATATTTGCATGCAAACTATCTTTATTGGTCATTTTTTGAATTGCATCTAATAAAAAGGGCGTAAGCCTTTTACCTTTAATTTGTGCTTCATTAGCTTTGGCAATTGCCTGTTGAATTATCAAATCCATTTCTTCAATTGGAACTGAAAACTCACTTGGTATCGGGTTCGTCACCAAAATCGACCCTGTCATACCAAGCTCTGCTTTACACCTGATCACCTCGACGATCTCTTCTGCGCTATCTGCTCTGTATAGCAGCTTAATCGAGCTCTCTTGTGAATAAAAGGCAGGCAAATAATCAGTCTGATACCCCAAAACTAATACCCCAAAAGTCTCCAAATACTCCATTGTCTTTTCTAAATCTAAAATTGCTTTCGCTCCTGCACAGACAACGACCATGTCGGACTTTGCCAACTCTTGCAAGTCAGCAGAAATATCAAAACTCTCTTCTGCGCCTCGATGCACACCTCCGATACCACCAGTCACAAACACTTTAATACCCGCCATTTGCGCACAGATCATTGTCGCTGCAACGGTTGTCGAGGCACTATATTTTTTGCTAATAATGTATGGCAAATCCATTCTACTTGCCTTTTTGATATCATTCTTTGCCAGGTAATCCATTTGCTGCTCATCAATCCCAATAATGATTTCACCCTTGATAATTGCGATAGTTGCTGGGATTGCTCCATTATCTCTGATGATTCTCTCCACTTCTTTTGCTGTCTCGACATTTTCTGGATAAGGCATTCCATGCGAGATAATCGTCGATTCCAATGCCACAACTGGCATATGATTGGATATTGCATCTTTGATTTCATTGCTTATTTTTAAATATTTATTCATCATAATACCTTCTTATTTTTGAACAAAGATATTAAAAACATAGTCAAAGTCAAGATAAATATTATTTCTTTAAAAAAAGACTTGACTTAAATCACGCCTTGTGTTATATGCGTAAAAGGTATGTAAAAAAAGGAGGATTTATGAAAAACTTACTTATTATTCTGTGCTTACTGGCTTGTACATCGCTTTTCTCGCAGTATGTTCCAATAGACCCTATCACGCTCGATGCCTCAACCACATTGAGTATCTCAGGCGAATATATAGAAAAGCAATTTAACAATGCATTAGAAGCAATTCAGGTGATTGCAAAAATACCTGATGTTCAAAAAGCAAATTGGGTGGTCATTAAGGAATATTTGCTGCCACTTGAAAACAAGTTGCCTGCAACTTTTTTCTTTGCACAACCTAATGGGAATTATTACACTTTAGAAAATGGCTTTACAAACATTAATGTCACGGGCAAAGAGTATTTCAATACTTGTCTATCAACTGGTAAAACTGTCAGCGCCGTAACCGATTACAATCGTATTACAGGTGAGAAAAACTTTATCTATGTCGTACCTATTGTAGTAAAAAATAAAGTTACAGGGATGATTGGGTTTGCTATTGATCTTGAAAAGTATAGTCAAGAATTTGACAAACTACTTAGTTTGCCAAAAAACTTTATTTGGTTTGCTGTTGATGCCAAAGGTATTAATATCTTGAATACAAACTCTGAATTGATTTTCCAAAACATCTTAACTGATGCGACTGAATCGATGAAAACCCAATTCCCATATGTCTTTAATCATGATCAAGGAGCAATATTATTCGAATATGAGGGCATTCAAAGAGAAGCACTTTTCCATAAAATTGAAAGTCTAAACTGGTGGCTCATTTTGGCACGTGCTGACGAAGATCAACTCATGGTGACGCCATTGCTAAACGTGTCGCTGGAAAACATCACAAGAGAGTTAAAAGCGATAATTGATAATGCGAATAATGAGCTTGCTGATAAAATCAATCGCTTTCAGCCAAACGTTAAAAATCCTGATGCTATTCGCTCAATGCTCAATGAAATAATCAAAGATAATACCCTTTATTACAGTGCTGTCTTTACTACTAAAAAAGGAGTTATGCAGATTATTGAGCCTGTCGAATTTAGAAACTTTGAGAAAAAGCCTATCCCTTGTTTGGATTATTTAAAACCTATGGAAAAAGATGTATCGCCCTATTTTACAAATATATTTAAAGCAATGAATGACCACACCACATTTATGATCGTGCATCCTTATCAACCAAAAAGAAAGTTCGAAGGTGCTTTTCACATTCTAATGCGCCCAGATTTATTATTAAATTCTATCACTAAAAAAATGAACTTCTCAGAGAGTGAAAAACTGTGGATTATCCAGCTTGATGGTACTGTTGTGTACAGTCAAGATGAGGATGCAATAGGCAAAAACTTAACAAAGGATGTGGCATATTCCAATAAACATCTGCCAGTTTTTTCAAGCATCATCTCAAACGATAATAGTAGTGAGCCCATCCATATTAAAATAGCAGACACTGAAATGATTATCGAATGGCAGACAATCAAAACTCACAATAAAACATGGAGAATTGTGCTCACAAAGAACAAATAATTTATCCAACTATTCATTAAATCAAGCCCCTTAATGGGGCTTTTTTTGTATAATAAAAAAAGTGTGTTGTCTTGTGTCGTTTAAAAAAAGGATGTCTCAGTCGTGATAGAGTGCTATGGAACAGTATTGCAAGTGTTTTAGAAAGTGTGTTGTTAAAAAAAGCCCACTCAATTAAGAATGGGCATAGTTTATTTCAGTTATAATTTAGCTGGTAATAATGCAGAGTACATCGTTTTTGCTAACGCTGTCGCCTGAATTGAATGGTGTCGAGCTAATCTTACCATCACATGGCGCTACGAGGTTATTATTCATCTTCATAGCTTCCAGCACGACAACTGTTTCGCCTGCCTTAACAGCGTCGCCAACTTTCTTTTCATAGCTCACAATCATGCCAGGCATAGGCGCTACAATTGCTTGTTCACCTGCTGCAAGATTAGTTGTTGGTGCGGGTGCTGGTGCGCTTTTGCGTGCGGGTGCTGCTGCAGGAGCTGTCACTGGTCTTTGCACAACAGGTGTATTTCTTACAGGAGCAGCCATTGTTCCCTCTGGCACAGCCACTTCTACTTTGAAGTACTCACCATCAACAAAGACATCAAATTCACGCAAGTTTTCAGGCTTATCTTTCTTTGGTTTTTCTACGACTTCGCCTGCAATAGCCTTACGAATGAGCTCTTCGAGTGCTTTTACCTCTTCAATTGTTTTTGGTTTCACATCTTCAGGTATCTCTTCAAGACCATATTTCCATTTCAAAAAGCGCAAACCAGTAAGTGGGTATAAAGCAACAATCAACTCATCGTCGATATCTTTGGCAATGCCCTTTGCTTTTTCTTTAATTGCTGGCATTTCTGGTTCTAAGATATCTCCAGGTCTTGCGGTGATTGCTTTTTCACCACGTGGGTATTCTTTTAATGCTTTCTTTTGTACATCTTTATTTATCTTGCAAGTTGTTTTGCCATAAAGTCCATAACAGAGGTCTTTTACTTCGTTTGTAATGTGAGAATATTCACCTTTTTCTTGGTCAAAAAGCACATTATTTACTGTCTGAATACCTACTATTTGGCTGGTTGGTGTAACGAGTGGCACCATTCCCAAATCTTTTCTTACATCTGGTAAAAGCGCATAAACTTGTTCCAATTTATCTTCAGCGCCCATTGCTCTCAACTGGCTGACAAGATTAGAAATCATGCCGCCTGGTGTTTGGTGAATAATAACATTTGAATCGATGATTGCAGTTTTAGAATTATCAAGCAAGTGCTTATATTTTGGAGTGATTTTTTCCATCTCTCCGTCTATTTTATTCAATAATTTAATATCAAAACCTGTATCACGATTGGTGCCTAACAGTGAAATCACCAATGGTTCTACAGCTGCATGAGACGTACGATAAGCATATGGTGCCATGCAAGTGTCAATAATATCTACACCTGCTTCGATAGCTTTAAATAGCGCCAAATCACCCATGCCAGAGGTAAAGTGGGTATGTAAATGAATTGGAGTTTTGGTAATTGATTTTAGTGCTTTTACGAGATTATATGCATCATAAGGTGCGACCAAGCCTGCCATATCTTTGATGCAAATACTGTCTGCCCCCATCGCATCCAGTTGCTTTGCTTTTTCTAAATAATAATCAATATTGTAAACATCGCCGCCCATTCTCTGTTCTGTCAGAGAGTAGCAAATAGTGCCTTGAAAGTGTTTTTTGTTCTTTTTAATAACCTTCACAGCTGTTTCAAAGTTTCTGAAGTCATTAAGTGCATCAAAAACTCTAAAAATATCGATACCATTAGCCGCAGCTCTTTCGACAAATATTTCAACAACATCATCGGCATAATTGCGATATCCAACGAGGTTTTGTCCACGAAGCAGCATAGAAAAAGGTGTTTTCTTTATATATTTTTTTAGCGTTCTGATTCTTTCCCAGGGGTCTTCATTCAGATAGCGAGTCATTGTATCAAAAGTAGCGCCACCCCATACTTCCATTGAGTAAAATCCAACTTCGTCCATCATCTCAGCCATTGGCAGCATATCTTCCGTTCTTCCTCTGGTAGCGTAAATAGATTGATGTCCATCACGGAAGCTCAGGTCTTGTATTTTTATAGGATTCTTAGCTTTTTTTCTTTTTTCAGAATAATCCATCTTGGTCATTTTTACAATGCCGTGTTCATCTGTCATCTTTCCTCCAATTTATCTCTTTCTAAGTTTCATTTGCATAATGCCACGATTAGTCATAATATTTTGTCTTCCATAATGTCCCCAAAGGCTTTGTTCTTGCGAGTATTCTGGTGTTTGCATTTGTGCCTTTTTCTCTTCTTCGAGGTACATCATCACCCCAGCAAGTGCCGCTTTTTGTTTCATTTCTTTTGTCTTTGCCATCTTTATCCACCTTTATAAAGGCACATTGCCGTGTTTTTTAGGAGGCATTAATTCAGCTTTCCCTGCCATTGCCTCCAGGGTATCGATTAGTCTCACACGTGTGTCAGAGGGCATAATTACAGCATCAACATAGCCACGTTCTGCTGCTATATATGGATTTGAAAATAAATCTTCATACTCTTTTATCTTTTCTAATCTCTTTGCTTGTGGGTCTTCTGCAGAATTAATATCTTTGCGATAAATGATGTTCGCCGCACCTTGAGCGCCCATCACAGCAATCTCTGAAGTGGGCCAAGCCAATACCATATCTGCTCCTAAATGTCTTGAGCTCATGGCAATATATGAACCACCATAATTTTTACGAGTAACGACAGTAAGTTTTGGCACTGTTGCTTCTGAATAAACCCAAAGCAACTTTGCGCCGTGTCTAATAATTCCTGCCCATTCTTGATGAGTGCCTGGCAAATAACCAGGGACATCGACAAAACTGATGATAGGAATATTAAAAGCATCGCAAGTACGGATGAAGCGTGCAGCTTTATCTGAGGCATCAATATCCAGGCAACCAGCCAAAACTAATGGTTGATTAGCGATAATACCCACAGATCTGCCATTTAGTCGAGCAAAGCCTACAATGATATTGCAAGCATAATGTTCGTGTACTTCATAAAAACTACCCTCGTCCATTGTAGAGTTTATAATATCTTTCATATCATAGCCCTCTTTGGGATTGTCTGGTATGATAGAGTCCAAGTTTTCGCATTTTCTATCTTTACTATCTGCTGAAGCAATAAGTGGAGCGTCTTCCATATTGCATGAAGGCAAATAGCTGAGCAGGACTTTTATTTCTTCAATACAATGCGCATCATCTTCGCAAGCAAAGTGTGCATTCCCGCTTTTTGTATTGTGTGTCATTGCCCCGCCAAGCTCTTCTTGAGTTGTTTCTTCACCTGTTACAGCTCGGATTACATCTGGACCTGTGATGAACATAAAGCTGCTATTTTTCACCATAAAAACAAAGTCTGTCATTGCTGGTGAATATACGGCGCCACCAGCGCAAGGTCCCATTATTGCAGAGATTTGAGGGATTACACCTGATGATCTTGAATTTCTAAAAAAGATATTACCATAGCCATTTAATGCGTCGATGCCTTCTTGAATACGTGCACCACCTGAGTCATTCAATCCCACCACAGGCTTCCCTGCTTTCAAAGCCAGATCCATAATCTTGCAGATCTTTTGTGCATGCATTTCACCAAGTGAGCCTGCACGTGCAGTAAAGTCCTGAGCATAGGCAAAAACCACTCTGCCATTGACCAGTCCGTGTCCTGTTACAACGCCATCGCTTGGAATATCAACCTTCTCCATTCCAAAATTACTACAACGATGACGGACAAACATATCAACTTCGCGGAATGTGCCTGGATCAAAGAGTAAATCTATTCTCTCTCTTGCTGTCAATTTTCCTTTATCATGTTGAGCCGCTATTTGTGCTTCACCACCCATTTTCAAAGCATTTGCTTCACGTTTTTTTAAGTCTTCCAGTTTTTCTTTAACTGTGCTCATTTTAACTCCTTTTATAGAATTATTCTTTTTTATTCTTTCTCGCGTAAAACTTGAATTATATCATAATGCATAGAGTATTTTGCAGGTAATACGGAGCTTAAATAGCTGATAATTATTGCCATTAACCCAAATATTAAAAAGTCTATCCAGCGTATTTCAACGGGCAATGATGTAAATGGAAATCCAGGTATAGGTATCTTGATAAATTTAAAATAATACTGGCTGATAATCAGTGCTGCAGCTAAAAGCTCGCCGATGATAGTCCCCAAAATGCCTAAAAATAAGCCCATGATACTGACCACAGAATACATCTCTTTTTTGCTCACGCCAAGCGATTTTAAGAGAGAGATATCGAATTTACGATCGCTAACAATGCGAATATTATTGTTCATAATATTAAAACCAGATAGGATAAGCATTAGAGAGAGCACAAAAAACATTGCTATCTTCTCTATCTTTATTGCTTGAAACAGCGAGTGATCGATAGTGCTCCAATGCTCGGCTATAAGGTAATTTTGCTCTGCATCTTCATCCTGGGTATAGATCTTTTTATTGGCATTGAACTTGTCAGTAATGATACCTGATTTATTAAAATTATGTGTTGTGCTCTCAAAAAAATCTATTCCTTTTTGATTTTTCAAATCCATCGCCATATCCAAAGAGATATAAGACAGGCTTTGATCGTACTCAGGCAAGCCAGTGGAAAAAATACCCACCACTATTGCCTTGTCAACCTTTGGCAAATAGCCAAATGGACTCATAATTGCACCTGCTGGCGAGATAATATCAATAGAATCACCAACTGTGGCAAAAAGCTGATAAGACAGCTCTGACCCGAGGATGATCCCTTTTTGACCAAAGCTGAGTTGACATGGTCGTCCCAGCTTTATTCTCTGCAGGAGAGTACTGACCTTTTTATGTTCACTAAATTCAATACCCACAGACTGAGTATAAGCTGTAAAATCACCACGGCGTAGCAATAAATCGCAGTGTACGACAGGGCTTAATTGCGCTATCTCTTCATTTTGTTTAATCAGTTTACTAATATCTTGATAATCAATTATTGGCTTTTTATCTTTTCTGGAAAAGCGTATCTCTCCTTTTGTTTCCACGACTCTATTTGTCATATCGGAGCTAAAACCGCTCATTACTGAAGAGACTAATAAGAGTGCAAAAACGCCGATAGCTATGCCTAAAAGTGATAAGATATTCGATGTGGATAGGAAAAACTTGCTTTTGCCTTTTAAGTACCGACGTGTTATGAAGAATTTTATTTTCATATATTGTGTTTATACACTTTTATGTCTATAATTGCGTATATAAGTATTAAAAAAGAAAGGGGCTGATTATTATCTTTACCAACCCCTTAAAAACTTTAGCCTTCTGCTGAAATGCATGCTACGGGGCATACATCAACACATGAACCACAATCGATGCATGTTGCTGGGTCAATATAGCGAGCATTGTCAACTTCACTAATAGCTTGTGTTGGGCAAACACCTTCACAAGCACCACAATTAATGCATTCTTCTTTGTTAATCTTATGAGCCATTTCAGCCTCCACAATATTATTTAATGATTTAACATAAATTTAAAAGGCATTATCTTGTCAATATCTTTTTTTTATCAACACATTTTTGGGTCCTCGCTGCGCTGCGGGTTAGGTACTTTACTTCGTAAAGGTTAGGTACTTCGACTTTGTCGAAGGTGAGGGTCCTCATTTCGCTGCGGGTTAGGAGCTTTCACATTCGTGAAAGGTTTTTTATAAAAGGAAGTTGTAAGTTCTTTTTAACAATATACTTTTTAAAACACTTGCAATACTGTTCCATGAGACATTAGCACAACTGGCACATTAGAGGCTTTTGATTTAGCAATTTACAAAAAAAAGTAAGAGTATAACTCCCTTACTTAAGCATATTCTGAGTATTTTCCGTATTTCTTTGTCTGGCATCAGTTGCAGATAAAATATTCAAGACATACAGGTGATTATGAGTGCAATCCTTTTAGTCTTCAAAATTGACCTCCACTACGCTCTCATACAGATCATCAGTAGTAATAATCAAATGATTCGTTCCTTCCTGAAATCTGACTTTAATATTGTAAAATGCAACTCTGTTCCCTGTCCTTTCATCAATAACTATTTGCATATTGTAGGGTAACCCTGGGATGTCATAAACAAAGGTATTATATGTTTGTAATACCTGATGTGTGTTCGCATCCATTTTAAAAACAGTAATTAGACCTCTCTCCCTGTCAGGAATGGCACATCGTTTGTTATCTGAAGATGCTACAAAGTAATCTGCTGAAAGTTCTGAATCAGAATATACTAATCCAGTGTTACTTATTGAATAAATGTTATAAGTATCATTAGATATATCATTAAACGCGAAATAATTACCAGTATTAGAGAATGATATCCATCGCATTTTAATATTCTCAGGAAAGGTGTACAATATTTCTCCATATGCTGTCATTAAATAAGGTCGATATAAAAACACATCAGCATCAGTATAATAATTTATATAATCTCCTGTCCGAACTTTTTGTTTTTGTGCATTAAAAACACAGCTTCTGGCCATGAAGTTGTTAATTTTTATGTCTTTTACGACTGCTTTACCATCATCAGACATGAGCAAAATACCACTGTTTAGTTCAGCACCTGAATAATCTTCAGGATAAAGATACTCGTATGGAATCGCCCACATTTTTGATTTGGACAGAAAACAAGGATCT